>CAYUDI010000059.1:6688-13985 GCA_964443585.1 uncultured Bifidobacterium sp. | reverse complement strand
CATGATAATTTTAATGATGGGTGTGAATTTGTCCCGCATGCAAGTGCATGTGGTTATGATCGTCTTGACTCGTCATATGATCAATCAGATGATCGACTACGGCGGCAAGTTCTACGCTGTGCTGATTTTTTTGCAGATCGGCTTCCCGCAAATATTTGATAGTTGCCGTTCCGAGGTTAATCTCATCTTCACCAAGAATAACAGCGTAGGCAGCACCGCTAGCATCCGCACGTTTCATTTGTGATTTGAAGCTGCCTAGGCTGCCGGCCGAGGCGCAATGTAGCACAACATCGAAGCCGGCATCCCGCAACCTTTCACTCAGTGTAAAAGCTTGGCTTTGCGCGGCTTGTCCCTGATGCACCAAATAAATGTCGCACTGACTGATAGTGACAGTCTCCGTGCTGGCCTTCATGAGCTCAAGTAGCCGCTCAACACCCATAGCAAAACCTGCGGCAGGCGTCGGTTTACCTCCAAAAATTTCTACCAGAGGATCATATCGACCACCACCACAGACCGTACCCTGCGAACCCAAGTGATCTGTTATCCATTCGAATACAGTACGGTTGTAGTAATCCATACCGCGAACCAAGCGATGATTAACGATAAAGGGAATACTGTTATCGCGAAGTAGTTGTTGAACCCCATCAAAATGAGCCCGTGATTCGTCGCCGAGATAATCAAGCAGTTTTGGTGCCTGATTCACAAGATGCTGCATGGCTGGATTTTTTGTGTCAAGAATACGCAGGGGATTGGTAGTAAGTCGTCGTAGCGCATCGGCATCGAGCTGATCTTTGTGCTGCTCGAAATACGCAATCAAATCGTCTCTGTGGCGCTGACGCTCAGGCGCATCACCAATTGAATTTATCTCTAAACGTATATCTGTGAGGCCTAAATCATCCCAGAGTCGCTGGCACATCATGATGAGCTCTGCATCAATGTCAGGCCCGTTAAATCCAACAGCTTCAGCACCTATTTGATGAAATTGACGATAACGTCCTCGCTGTGGACGTTCATGCCGAAACATAGGGCCGCTATACCACAGGCGTTTAGGTCCATCATAGGTAAGGTTATGTTCCAACACCGATCGCACCACACTGGCGGTGCATTCGGGGCGCAGCGTGAGTTCGTCACCGTTCATGCTGTCAGTGAAGGAGTACATCTCTTTTTCTACTATATCTGTCACTGTTCCCAGGCCACGGGAAAATAAGGCTGTTGGTTCGACTATAGGTGTGCGAATCTGCTGATAGCCATAGCTTTTCAAAACAGATTGAACTGTGTTCTCAAATAATTCCCACAATGCCGCATCGGCAGGAAGAATGTCATTCATCCCCTTCACACCGAGGATTTTTTCGCTTTTTTTAGTTTCTGCCATATCGATTTTTCACATAATCCAACACAATAGACTGGAATTCTTCAGCGATATGCTCACCGCGTAAGGTCACCGTTTTTTCGCCATCCACAAACACGGGAGCAGACGGCGATTCACCCGTACCAGGCAAGCTAATGCCAATGTTGGCATGTTTAGATTCACCCGGCCCGTTAACAATACATCCCATCACAGCCACATTCATTGCCTCTACTCCGGGGTAGGTGCCTTTCCATACAGGCATCTGATCTCGGAGGTATGTTTGGATGCGATCCGCTAATTCTTGAAACACGGTAGAAGTTGTTCGACCACACCCCGGACACGCAATCACCATGGGCGTAAATTTTCGTAAGCCCATGGTCTGAAGTATTTCTTGTGCAACGATGACTTCTCGGGTTCGATCGCCACCGGGTTCGGGTGTAAGCGAAATACGTATGGTGTCGCCTATGCCTTCTTGAAGCAGTACTGACAACGCCGCCGTTGATGCAACGATACCTTTACTGCCCATGCCCGCTTCGGTTAAGCCCAAATGCAAAGGGTAGTCACAACGACGAGCAAGCTCGCGATAAACAGCAATCAAATCCTGCACACCTGACACTTTGCAAGACAGGATAATCATGTCGCCGGGTAGGCCAAGCTCTTCTGCTCTGTGGGCATTTTCCAAAGCGGAGGTAACTAAGGCCTCATACATGACCGCTTGTGCCGTCCATGGATGGACGCGTTTTGCGTTTTCATCCATGACACGCGCTAGCAATGCTTGATCAAGGCTGCCCCAGTTCACACCGATACGAACAGGCTTTTGATGTTTACATGCGACTTCTATCATTTGCGCAAATTGCGTATCGCGCTTAGCTCCCTGACCCACATTACCCGGATTAATACGGTACTTGGATAATGCATCTGCACACGCAGGATATTGAGTAAGTAACTGATGACCGTTGTAATGAAAATCACCAACCAGTGGCACATCAACGTCCATACGATCGAGCTGCTCGCGAATCGCAGGAACGGCAGCTGCAGCCTCAGGGGAATTAACAGTAATGCGAACGACCTCGGATCCGGCTCGCGCAAGCTCTTTTACCTGAATAGCCGTCGCAATAGCATCAGCCGTATCGGTGTTGGTCATGGATTGAACCAAAATAGGCGCATCACCGCCCACCATTACTACGCGTGATCCATGAACAATACGCACAGATCGCGTGCTATGCCGAACTAGTGATCCAGTAGAGATCGGAGAATCTGATAGAGGTGTGTTCATGGCGGACTCACTTAAGACTGAGCTTGGATACATTGTCGCGCGCTACCGCTTTGAGATTGAGTAGCTGGCCACGTAATTTAGCCTGCACTCCAGTTGCGTTTCCAACCACGAGTACCACTGGCTCGGTAATTTCAAATAATTCAGTGGTGCCTGCTTTCATAAGGCGGGACACTATTTTCGCGCCATTAAACGTCGTTATCTCAACCCATGCGTCTTGAGTTACAACGATTTCTAGTGCTTGGGATGCGCTGACAACGGGTACGGGCGTTGCAGCAAATTTTTCGGTAACTGCCGAGGATATTTTTTCTAGTTGGTTTTCTTCAATCAGTGAAGCAGTGAAAAATGATGGCCATGTGAATTCAGGTACCCACTCATCCAACAAAGAAACAGGTACCCATTGCGACCGATACCCTTCATAACCTACCGCACCCAGTGCTACTACAACAATAACGGAAACTACAAACTTCTTCAGTCCAGCCCGATTTCTGGAAGGTGGAGCGGAGCGCTGTCCAGGAAAGCCATTCATAGGCAAAGGACGCCGCAATAACATTTGGCCCTGGGCTGGGTTGGGCTCCCCGGACATCATCTCGAGCATGAGCTCCGGATCGAGCCCCAGCAGTTTGGCGTATGAGCGAACAAAACCGCGAACACTAGACATACCCGGCAATGCATCAAAATCATTTGCTTCAAGTGCTAAAACCTGCCTTGGAGTGAGCTTTAAACGTTCCGCGGCCTCCTCTAAAGACCATCGTAATTCTTCTCTTTTTGCAGCCAATATCGTGCCGGGCAATGTCGCTGCTGAGAGCCTGTCATCAATGATGGCTACGGTAGGTTCAATCAGCGCCTGGTTTATCTCCACTGCGCTAGTATCATCCGTGACGGATACATTTTCTAATGCTTTATCGCTCATCGACTGAACCGCGTGAGGATATGCCCGATAAGGCCGCATCTGGAAAGCGTTTACGCCATTGAAGCGCAATACTTTCTTCAGCAAGTTTGTCGCCAAGTTGACGCTCTACTGTCATAGCCAGTAAAAAGTCTTCAGGCTTGGCCCTGGCGTTGGTAATCACTTGACCTAAATGGCGCTTAGCTGTTTTGAAATCACCTGAGTCATAAGATAATTTGGCAAGACTGGCATGAGCACCAATCTGCTCGGGATCAATCTGCAAAGCACGTCGAAAATAATTTTCAGAGGCCACGCGTTGTCCTAGTTTCATGCTGCAACGTCCGGCATTCATCAACGCTTTTGCGAGAGACTGATAGGTTTTAGTGGCCATTGCGCGCTCAAAAAAAGGCAGTGATCGTTCAGTTTGGCCCGTCTCACACAAAAACCATCCAAAGTTATTTAGAAGGTCGGGATTGTCAGGTTCTATCTGCAACGCCTGCTGAAGGTTTTTTGAAGCACCCTCTGAATTACCAAGTTGCATTAGGACCAGTCCACGCAGCCCAAGTACATCGGCTCGGCGCTCGCCTGTTTGCAACGCCTGATCCAATTCCGATAAGGCTGTAGCATATTGACCTTCACTGTAATAAGCAGACGCGAGTTGCATGCGCAGCTCTGCACGACGCTCCAGTTCGGCCTTGTTTCCATAAGAAAGTGAGGTGTTGGAAACTGTAGGTGCACACGCAGCCACCATCAAACAGCAACTAATGAAAAAAACTACCCGTTTCACCCGCCTATCTCCACAATTCGACCAAAATCTTTTCCGTATTTTTTTTGATACTCCGCCATCTTTTGTGACCGCTCCTGTACGCGAGTGCGATCCTGAACCTCACCTGCCAGCTGACCGCATGCTGCATCAATATCATCGCCGCGGGTTTTTCTAACGGTAGTCACAATGCCAGCATCCATCAGAACCTGCGCAAATGCTTTGATACGCTGATTCGCAGAACGCTTGAGGCCCGATGCCGGGAAGGGATTAAATGGAATTAAATTGAATTTGCACGGAACATCTCTCACCAAAGCGACTAGTTCACGCGCATGAGCGTCGCTATCATTTACCCCGTCGAGCATGCAATATTCGAAGGTAATGAAATCTCTGGGGGCATAATCAAGATATCGCTGACATGCTCGCATCAATTCAGCGAGTGGATATTTTTTATTCAACGGTACCAACTCGTCGCGCAATGCATCGTTGGGAGCATGAAGAGATACTGCTAAAGCAACCGGGCAATCCTGAGAAAGCTTATCCATCATGGGCACAACACCACTGGTAGACAACGTAACCCGACGACGTGATAACCCATAAGAATGATCGTCCAGCATTAATCTGAGCGCAGCAACCGTGGGCCCGTAGTTCAACAAGGGCTCACCCATGCCCATCATCACGACATTCGTGATCTGCCTCTCACCCTTGGGACCCGCAAGAACACCTTGACTACGTCTCAACATGAATTCCGCCGTCCATAACTGGCCGATGATTTCACCTACCTCGAGGTTACGCGAAAAACCTTGTTTTCCTGTCGAGCAAAAACGACAGTTAACCGCACAACCTGCTTGTGTAGATACACACAAGGTGCCACGCCCCTCTTCGGGAATAAATACTGTTTCAACCGCATCACCCACACTGACATCAAACAACCATTTGCGGGTACCGTCTGATGATATGTGATCCGCCACGATAGCCGGAGCCGAAACACATGCACGTCCGCGTAATTTTTCACGCAAGGATTTAGCGAGGTCAGTCATTGCGTCAAACTCACTCTCGCCAAATTGGTGTATCCACCGCTGAAGCTGACGCGCACGAAATGGTTTTTCGCCCTGCTCATGACACCACTGCGTCAGGGCTGAGGGTTCCAGATCAAGCAGGTTGGTGATTGCCGTCATAAATTTTCCGACACCACGCTTGATGGCAACTGTACTAGCCGCCCTTCTTAGCGAGAGTAAATGTTCAGTGCTGGGAAGAAATAACTAATTTCAGCGCTAGCCGTATCAGGACCATCGGAACCATGAACCGCATTTGCATCAATAGAATCAGCAAAATCTGCGCGTATCGTGCCCTTGTCGGCTTTTTTAGGGTCGGTTGCACCCATCAAATCACGGTTTTTCAAAATGGCGTTTTCGCCTTCCAGAACTTGCACCATCACTGGTCCAGAAATCATGAAATCAACCAAGTCTTTGAAAAAAGGACGCTCGCGGTGAACTGCATAGAAGCCCTCGGCTTCGGCACGGGAAAGCTGCGTCATGCGTGAAGCGATGATTTTCAATCCGGATCCTTCAAATCGCGAATAGATCTGTCCGATCACGTTTTTTGCTACGGCGTCTGGTTTGATGATAGACAGGGTACGCTCAGTTGCCATCTGTAAAAACTCCAATAAAAATAACGGGTTAAGAAAAAAGACTGGAATCCTGATTAACCTTGGATTTTACCATGGAAGAACGTCAAAATCGCTGCGCATAGCACATCGCTTCCCAATCAAGATTGGCAATTTGGGCTAGAATTAGCAGATAAAAATCAGGTAAATTACGTTTTTGGCAGCATGTGGAACCCCACTAATGCAAGTAACCCCCACTCACAAAGGAGTCTTAATGGACCAGCAACTTCAAAGTATGTACGGCGCATCCAGCGATATGCTCGCCGTTCGCCATCGCGTGCTGCGAAACACCTACTGGCTGCTAGCACTGTCGATGATTCCCACTGTATTTGGTGCCTGGCTTGGCCTGCAGATGCATTTTTCGCTGTTCGCAGGCAGCCCAATGATTAGTTTCATCGCATTTTTGGCAATTGCTTTTGGCTTCTTCTACGCCATCGAGAAAACCAAGGATTCCGCCATAGGTGTAGCCGTATTGCTGGGCTTTACCTTTTTCATGGGTTTAATGCTCTCGCGCATGTTGGAGCAAATCCTGCATTTCTCTAATGGTGGCTCGCTGATCATGACCGCCTTTGGTGGCACGGCGATTATTTTCACAGCAATGGCTACCATTGCAACGACCAGCAAGCGTGATTTTTCTGGCTTGGGAAGTTGGCTCTTTGCTGGAGTAATCGTGATTCTGTTGGCCGGTGTGGCAAATATATTCCTGCAAATGCCCTTGATGCAGGTGGTGATATCAACAATCGCCGTTGCGATTTTTTCTGCCTACATCTTGGTTGATGTGCAGCGCATAATTAACGGTGGCGAAACCAACTACATTACGGCGACCCTGGCTATTTATCTCGATATTTACAATATCTTCGTGCACCTGCTAGCACTGTTGGGCATTTTGGGCGGAGAACGCGATTAAGATTTTATGAAACTGATCTAAGCGCATATAAAAACGCCGACTTTGTGGTCGGCGTTTTTTTTGGCTAGCTGGTCAATTAATACGGTCAAATACAGCTATGGACTCAACATGGGCGGTGTGCGGAAACATATTAACTACGCCTGCTTTAGAAAGACGGTATCCACCGCAGTGGACCAACAGCGCTGCATCTCGTGCCAAGGTCGCAGGATTACACGACACATAAACGATGCGCTTAGGAAGTTGATCAGCATTGGTTTCCATCAAACCTATCAACGCTTTGCAAACTTCCATCGCACCCTCACGAGGGGGATCAATCAGCACACGATCAAAATGACCCAAGGCACGCATCTCATCGACCGAGATCTGAAATAAATTCCGGCTATAAAAATGAGTCTTGCTATCCAAACCATTTAACTTGGCATTATGTAGCGCGCGCTCCGTGAGCGTCTCG
>CAYUDI010000059.1:0-6678 GCA_964443585.1 uncultured Bifidobacterium sp. | reverse complement strand
ACTTCTCTAGCCATGGTGGCTAGAGGTAAAGTGAAATTACCTAAACCGCAAAACAAATCAGCAACACGGTCATCTGCTTGCACACCCAATAATCGTAAAGCACGCTCAACCAAAACACGATTGATTTGATGATTCACTTGTGTGAAGTCAGTGGGCTTGAATGGCATACGTATGCCGAATTCTGGAAGGCTATATTGAAGCACAGTCTCTGCAGGATAGAATGGCGTGGCGGTCTCTGGGCCTTTCGACTGCAACCACCATTGGACTTTCCATTGATCGGCAAAGTCTTTCAGTTTTTCACAATCATCTGCACTCGGTGGATCGAGCACACGCAAGACCATGGCGATCATCAGCCCTGCTGAATTTTCACCCACTGCGACTTCTATTTGCGGCAGCCGATCTCGTATAGATAAATCTCCTATTAGCAACCGCAATGGCACGAGCATTTTTGAAACTGCCGAGGGTAACACCTGACAGGTTTTCATATCGGCGACAAAGCTCGATCTGCGCTCATGAAAACCAACCAGTACGCCTCCTTTTTTGGCGACATAGCGCACCGAGAGACGGGCGCGAAAGCGATAACCCCAGCTTGGGCCATATACCGGCCGAAGCACTGTGTCGGGGCTAACTTTGCCTATGTGTTGAAAATTATCTTCCAATACTCTTTGCTTAATCGCCACTTGTGCAGAAGGTTCTAGGTGCTGCATAGCGCAGCCACCACAAATACCAAAATACTCGCACTTAGGACGTACTCTTAGTGATGATTCGTGCAAGAGCTCCGTCATATCAGCCGCTTCCCATTTCGGCTTGCGTCGGTATGACTTGAATCTGACGCGCTCCCCAGGTAGTGCGCCTTCAACAAAAATAACTTTGCCAGCACTACCGTCTTCGTTGGTGAGATGGCCTACGCCACGCGCTTCCATATCAAGCGCTTCAATTTTTAGAATGTCATCCATAAAATGCTATTTTCTATTGTTCTCTATGTACGGCTTTTAGGAGCATCCAAGGCTCCTAAACAATTGAAACAGGGGGCTAGACGTAGATTGTAACGTCTATGGGGCAGCGTTATTACTGCTTAGTGATTGGCCAGGCAGCGAGATAATCTCGCCAATGCGTAGCATCGAGGGCGGAAAGTGAACTTCTTACTAGGGCAATCTCAGCATCAAAAGCAGCACGTGTGAGTTGGCCGCGCATAAGCTGATAGCGGCAATAGACTAGATAAGTATTAACCACATCGGTTTCGCAATAATCACGAATTTCTGCCAATCGACCCTCCTGAAATAATGCCCACACCTGGGAGCCATCAACACCCATTTTTCCAGGGAATCCGCAGAGCTTAGCGAGATCATCCAATGGTGCATTCGCGCGCCCGGTGTACATCGCCAAATGATCCATCAAATCCAGATGGCGTGAATGATATCGAGAAAGATAATTATTCCATTTGAAATCACGATCTTCTTCGCCCTGTTCCCAGTAGCGTGCAGACGTAACGCCATGAATCAACGATCGATAATTCAGAACAGGCAGATCAAACCCGCCACCATTCCATGAAACCAGTTGTGGAGTGTAGCGGTCGACCACTTTAAAGAAGTCATGTAGTAGTTTTTCTTCGCTGTCGTCTACCGACCCCAGCGAGCGAACGCGAAAACCCTCGTTATCGCGAAATACGCAAGAAATGGCTGCTATACGATGTAGGTGATGCTGGAGAAAATCAGATCCTGTTTTTTCGCGACGCGCTGCAAATGCTAGTGCGGCCACCTCCGAGTCGGTAAGGTCATGTTCGTGACCTGTAAGCGCGCGCAAGCCCTGCACATCAGGAATGGTCTCAATATCAAAGACGAGTACAGGAATCACAGGACCTAACTCTCTACAAAGAGATACTCAGATAAACGACAAGAAAACACATTTAGCGCCCGGGTAACAAGCCCATGGGATCCACCGGCTTACCAAGTTGACGTATTTCGAAATGCAGTTTTACAGAGTCGGAATCAGAGTTTCCCATCTCAGCAATTTTCTGGCCTTTAGTTACTAATTGACCTTCTTTTACCAAAATATTTTTATTATGAGCGTAGGCCGAAACTAAACCATCATTGTGATCAAGGATTACCAGGTTGCCGTAGCCACGCATATTTTTTGCGTAAAGTACGGTTCCATCCCCTGCTGACATGACGGGCTGCCCAAGTTGACCGGCAATATCGATCCCTTTTCGGGCGGAGTCAAAGGTACTAATGACCTTACCCTCTGTGGGCCAACTAAATTTTGGTGATCCCACAGGACTATCACTGAGCTTACGAGGTGAATCCAGCGAACGCGCCGGGCTTGCTTCGCCGCGCTGCATATCGGCCCATGCCTGATCGGTGTACATGACTTTACTACCCGATGGGATTGCTTTTAATACGGTAGTTACTGAGGTTGCATTCGCGGCGGGTCGCGTATCGAGTGGCCGCAGCTCTAAACGATTATCCATCGGTACGGCAGCAAGCTGCGCACCCTCTGGCGGCACGATACGTAACACCTGACCGACTTTAATATCATTCGGATTGGATAACGTATTCCAGTCAACGATATCGCGCCAGTTTTGATTAAACTGCAGCGAAATTTTCATCAAATTATCGCCTTTTTTTACAGTATAAAAACCGGGGGCATCTGCAATTTGTGGCTCTGCCGGCTTAGGCTTTGGCGGCTTCCTGTCACGTAGTTCGGTTCTGTCGTCGATAGGCGCATTGGTGCCCATCTCGGCACATCCACTAATGAGCATAATTACTACGCCAATTAGAATTTTTCCCTGATGGTGGATCATCGTTATCTCGTATTCGGAATGAAGTTTTTACTTAACCGAAGGTACCCGGCCGGAGCGGAACAAAATGGCATCGCTCAAGCGTCTCGGTAGTCCATTCATTTCTTCGTATTCTGCGTATCAGTCGTAGTTCCTGATTGCGCGTGCCTACCGGTGCAGCCAGTCTGCCGCCTACGGCCATTTGATCCAACAATGCCTGCGGCACTTCCATACCTGCTGCAGCCAGAATAATGCCATCGAACGAACCAATTTGCGGCAAACCTAACATCCCATCGCCATAATGCAGCCGGAGATTTGGAATGAGTAGTGACCGGAGATTATTTCGGGCTTGCTCATGCAGCGGACGTATACGTTCTATCGAATAGACCTGATCGGCGACTTGCGCGAGTACCGCCGCTTGATAACCACAGCCCGTGCCTATTTCTAGCACGCGTGACATTTTCCCCTCTATGCCATCGCGCAGAACCTCAATCATGCGCGCAACGATGTAGGGCTGGGATATGGTCTGGTGATAGCCAATCGGCAATGACGCATCAATGTAGGCTTGGCTGGCTAGTCCTGGCTCGATAAACATATGACGAGGCACAGCTTCCATCGCCGCCAAAACAGTGGTGTCCTTAATACCCTGCTGAGCAAGCCGTTGAATCATTGCCTTACGCACTGCGTCAGAAATTAATGGCGAGTCGACAGGTTTGTGCAAGCCAGCCTGGGGTGGCTTCTGCATGGATGGAAACGAAGGTGCGCGAACGGGCAAATGAGGCGGGGTCACCGTATTGGGCTCGGGTGCGTGTTTAGCTGCATTACGGGTAGCGGTCTGCAAGCTATTTAAACGCGGAGCGGCTGAGGACTTTTTCCTGTCAGCTGCGCCAGTTACAAAGTCCAGTGTGAGTGGAAAACGTTTTTTGGGAGGTTCTTGTCCCTGACTCATGCGAGTGCCTGCCGTAGACGTTCGAGTTGCGTTAAGTGAGTCAGATCGATCTGCAGTGGAGTAACCGAAATACAGCCATTAGCAACCGCATGAAAATCAGTACCCTCGCCCGCGTCTTTTGCCTTACCCGCTGGGCCTATCCAGAAAATATCATTGCCGTGAGGATCTTGCGTTTTTATGACAGGCTCAGACTCATGGCGCTTACCCAAGTGCGTAGGCACCACGCGCTGCAATTTTTCATAAGGTAAATTAGGAATATTTACATTAAGAAGAAAAGGACGATGCAATTGATCTAGCCTGCGCATAACGAAATCCTTAGCCGCACGCGCAGCAGCATCCAAATTAAGCCAGCCATGGTCTACTTGAGAAAAAGCAATGGCTGGAATGCCAAATAAATAACCTTCGGTCGCTGCCGCTACCGTACCTGAGTACAGTGTATCGTCGCCCATGTTCTGTCCTTGGTTGATGCCAGATACAACCATGTCAGGTTTTTCTTCCAGCATACCGGTCAGGGCAATGTGCACACAGTCGGTGGGGGTGCCATTAATGGAGTAAAAACCATTGGCTGCCTTAACCACGCGCAAGGGCCGGTCTAGGGTCAGCGAGTTCGATGAGCCCGAACGGTTGCTATCGGGCGCCACCACGACGATCTCGGCAATACTAGCGAGTTGATCGGCCAGCGCATTAATGCCTGGTGCCAAATAACCATCGTCGTTACTAATCAGGATTTTCATGGATATAATTTTACCTGATCGCAGGACTACAAAAACTTAGCTTTGAGAGCGCTCAATTGACAAGCACGAGTCTGACTGATTGTGTAGCAATTACCCAGCAACCATTGGGGAAATTTCTAGATAAACACAAACGTTTTATCTATTGCGCATTTCATCTTACGATCAGAAGTCGATTCTGATACGCATAGCTTCATTACACTATTACATTCACTAATCGACCTGATTCGATCTGAGTGTAAGAAACTGCTGCACCGTGGCTAATTCACGCGTACGCGTAAATGGCGGAAGGCTTTGCCAAATTCGGCGCCCGTAAGGTTTAGAAATCAGTCTGGGATCGCAAATCATGAGCACACCGCGATCATTTTCATCACGTATCAATCGTCCAGCGCCTTGCTTTAAATTGATTATGGCTTCTGGCAACTGATGCTGCATAAAACCATTCAGGCCACGTTTTTCCATTTCAGCGATGCGCGCTGCCAGTACAGGATCATCCGGTGGTGCGAACGGTAACTTATCAATGATTACCACCGACAAGGCTTCACCGCGCACATCTACTCCTTCCCAAAAACTCTGACTACCTACCAACACGGCATTACCCGATGCGCGAAATTGCGACAGTAATTCTGTCCGGCCCAACTCGCCCTGAACTAACAAAGGCCAGTCAAATTTTTTCTCTTCAAAGGCTATGCGCAAACGCTCGGCTGCGCGCTTGACAGCTCGTAAGGTCGTACACAATAAAAAAGCGCGACCGCCTGCAGCCTCAATCACCGGAAGTGCTGCATCAACTACTGCATCGGTATAGCCTGGTGAATTCGGCGGAGGTAGTTGGGCGGGCACATACAACAGCGCCTGTTTGGTGTAATCAAATGGGCTAGGCCAGGATTTTGCAGGTTCATCGGATAGGCCAAGCTGATCGGTGTAATGCGAAAAATCATTTTTTACTGCTAAGGTGGCCGATGTAAAAATCCAGCTTCGGGGTGGGCCTTCTCGTTGCTTACTAAATATAGGTGCTATGGATAGCGGCGTCTGATGTAGCTGCAAGGCTTGAGAAAAAGCCTCGATCCATAAAACCTTGGCCGCCTGATCGTCGTGCAGTGATGTATGGTTCCAGGCTTCCAGCTGCACAGTCAGCTCTATCGTGCGAACTCTGCACTGTTCTATAGTTTCCGCTCGCTCTGCTTGCGTAGAGAGCACCTCAGCCATCTGCTTAAGCATAGCCTTTAAGTGCTCTAGCGCTGGGAAAAAAGGACTACTACTGGCAATTTGTTCTAGTGCGAGCCGCGTTCCTTCAGGCGGAAAAGTTAAACGCAAATCGCGCGCCGCTTTTTCAACTGTGCTTACCAAGGCACCCCAATCCACACCATCGCGTGCGTGAGTTAGGCCTTCTGCCAAAACATCACGGCACAACTCCATCACCTGGGAGGTCGATACCGTATCGCCAAAAAACAAGGTAGCGGTATCAGGTAACTGATGCGCCTCATCGAAAATGATGGTGTTAGCACTGGGCAGTAACTCAGCTACCCCAGTATCTTTCAACGCCACATCGGCGAAAAAAAGATGATGATTAACCACTACCACATCGGCCTGTTGCGCTTCTTTACGCGCCTTCATGACAAAACAATCTTGATAGTGCGTGCATTCAGCGCCCAGACAATTGTCTCTGGTAGAGGTGACCAAATTCCAGATCAGCGCATTTTCAGGAACGCGTGATAACTCTGCTTTGTCACCACTGGCCGTTGTTTTCGCAAAGCGCGAAATTTCACGCAAATAACCGACATCGTCGCGCGATGTAAGGCGACCATTTTGCTGAGTTCGATCTAGATGAAAATGACAGAGATAATTAGCGCGCCCTTTGAGCAGGGCCACTGTGACCGGTATATGCATAGCCGCACGCACGACCGGAATATCGCGTAAAAAAAGTTGGTCTTGAAGGTTTTTGGTGCCAGTCGAGATAATGACTTTGCCGCCCCACATCAACGCCGGTACAAGGTAAGCAAAGGTTTTACCTGTGCCCGTACCCGCCTCGGCTAATAAGGTAGCGCTGGAATGAATGGTGTTGGCTACAGCTCGCGCCATGTCGGTTTGCGATTGGCGTGGTCGAAAACCAGCTATCCCCTTTGCCAGCACACCTGTCGCAGAAAATAACGCATCGATTTCGGCATCATGTACGCCCGCCGTCTCTGCGTCTCCCGGCAGCACGTCAAAGCCGATGCTCTTGT
>CAYUDI010000058.1:10753-14052 GCA_964443585.1 uncultured Bifidobacterium sp. | reverse complement strand
CGACTTAACTGATTCCACTGTGCTGCGAAATATAGGTGTAGGTTTTGGTTATAGTGTGTTGGCTTACGATAGTTGTCTGCGCGGATTAAACAAACTTGAAGTGAATCCCGAACGCTTAGCAGCTGACCTCAATGAAAGCTGGGAAGTTCTGGCCGAACCCATACAGACCGTGATGCGTCGTTACGGCATAGAAAACCCATACGAGCAATTGAAAGAACTCACGCGCGGTAAAGGTATTTCTAAAGACGCTCTACGTGAATTCATACTAGGCTTGGCTATTCCATCCGAAGCAAAAGAGCGCTTGATGGCAATGACACCTGCGAGCTACATAGGATTAGCTGCACAACTAGCGCGCGACGTTTAACAAATGGTTTTGCACTTAGTTTTAGATTTTATTCGCAAAATAAAAAAGCCGGCTCGCATGCCGGCTTTTTTATTACAAATGACTGATGCTTAGACTACTGCACCATCCGTCTCATCTTTGGGTTTAATAGGTTTCAACAAATCTTCACGCTTAACACCTAACCACATCGCCACAGCTGCTGCAACGAACACCGACGAATAAATACCAAACAAAATACCTATCGTCAGCGCTACGGCAAAAAAGTGCAGCGTAGGACCACCGAAGAGCAACATGGACAATACCATCAGCTGAGTACAGCCATGGGTAATCACCGTGCGTGAAATCGTGCTGGTAATGGCATGATTTAAAACATCGGGCGTAGTCAGTTTGCTATAAAGGCGATCACGAAAAGTTTCTCGCACTCGGTCAAAAACCACTACGGATTCATTAACTGAATAACCTAGCACTGCAAGTACGGCGGCTAGTACAGTGAGGGAAAACTCCCACTGGAAGAACGCAAAAAATCCCAAGATGATGATCACATCATGCAAGTTCGCGATAATAGCTGCCACTGCGAATTTCCACTCAAACCGAAAGGCCAGATAAATCATGATACCCACGATTACAAAAGCCAGAGCAGTGAGTCCATCACGCGCAAGTTCCTGACCCACCTGCGGGCCTACAAACTCTACTCGCTTGAGGCTAACGGAAGCATCACTTGCCTTGAGTGCATCAAAAACTTTGGTACTAATTTGCGCTGTATTCGTACCCTTTTGGACCGGTAAACGAATCAACACATCCTGAGCTGTACCAAAACTTTGCACCTGATTATCTTCAAAGCCCAAACCCGTTACCGTCTTACGTATGGCCTCAAGATCAGCTGCCTTGGTATACGCCACTTCCATGACGGTGCCGCCTGTGAATTCAATCGACAAATGCAAGCCATTTGCAAAGAGAAAAAATACAGCAGCAACAAAGGTCAGTGCAGAGATCGCATTGAATAACAATGCATTGCGCATGAACGGAATGTCTTTTTTAATTCTGAAAAATTCCATGGTGATCCTCTTGTATTAGCCTGTTTGCTCGGTAGGGAATACCCTGAAAAATTTAGGCATCTGGTTTCCAAACCTGCCCAATAGACACACTAGTGAGCTTTTTACGCCGTCCGTACCAAAGATTAGCCAGGCCTCGTGCCACTACCACCGCTGAGAACATGGAAGTCAAAATACCCAGGCAATGCACAACTGCAAAACCGCGTATCGGGCCTGAACCAAAAATAAGCAGCGCCAAACCAGCAATTAATGTCGTGACATTCGAGTCTAAAATCGTTGCCCAGGCACGCTCAAAACCTGCTGCTATCGCGGCCTGTGGCGAATTACCATTACGTAGCTCTTCTCGTATACGTTCATTAATCAGCACGTTCGCATCAATCGCCATACCCAAGGTCAGTGCAATTGCCGCTATGCCCGGCAGAGTTAATGTTGCCTGTAATAGCGACAATGACGCAATCAATAACATCACGTTAACAGCCAACGCAAACACGCTAAACGCACCAAATAACATGTAATACATCACCATGAACGCAGCGATTGCTGCGAAACCATATAAGGTGGAATTAAAACCTTTACCGATATTCTCTGCACCGAGTTGTGGCCCTATGGTGCGCTCTTCGATAATTTCCATAGGTGCTGCCAGTGAACCCGCGCGCAGTAACAAAGCCAGGTCGGTCGCTGCAGCTGGCGACTCCATGCCAGTAATCTGGAAACGTGAACCAAGCTCATCACGTATCGTAGCTACAGTGAGTACTTCACCTTTGCCTTTTTCAAACAGCACGATAGCCATTAATTTGCCTATCTTGCTGCGCGTGGCTTCGCGCATCTTGCGGCCACCGTCTCCATTCAGATCAAGGCTAACCGAAGGCTGCTGATTCTGATCGAAACTGGCCCCCGCATTCGAAATATAGTCGCCTGTAATGACAGGGTCTTTAAACAAAACTACGGGCGCGCCCTTACCCACTTTAAACAGCTCTGACCCTATCGGTATGGCTGAGGTTTCTTCAGTGCCACGGCGCACAGAATCATCCACCATGCGTACTTCCAATGTGGCCGTGCGGCCTATGATGTCTTTGGCGCGTGAAACATCTTGCACGCCTGGCAGCTGAACCACAATACGATCAGAGCCCTGCTGTTGAATCACCGGTTCTGCCACACCGAGTTCATTGACGCGTTTAGATAAGGTAGAGATATTTTGCTGAACGGCTTCTTCCAGTGTGCGCTTAAGTGCTTGCGGGCTGAGCGTGGCGCGTAATTTGAGTCCTTCTGCATCTGCTGCATCAACCAGCGTCAGATCAGCTATTTGTGAGGTTAAAACTGCACGAGTTGCCAGGCGTGTTTCTTCATCACGCATACGAATTTCTACAACATCACCTTCGCGCGAAATGCCTGCAAAACGAATACGCTTTTCTACCAATAGCGCCCGTATCCCGGTTTGTATACCTTGAACACGTTTGGCCAGCACTGCTTTGGTATCGACCTGCATCAAGAAATGCACGCCGCCGCGTAAATCCAAACCCAGATACATAGGCAGGGCATGCAAGCTTTGCAGCCAGCCCGGCGTATTAGGTAGCAGGTTAAACGCTACTAAATAATTCGGATCACTGGGATCGCGATTCAATGCTTGTTCGAGGATCGTTTTTGCTTTGAACTGTAAATCTGTACTGGAAAACCGCGCACGTACCGTGCCGTTATTTCCCAGGTTTTCGTAAAACACGTTTTCGACGCGCACACCGGCTTTGTCTAAAGCTTGGGTCGCCAGACTGACGGTCTCGGGCCCGAGTTTGATCGTCGCTTTTGCACTGGTAATCTGTACCGCAGGCGACTCACCAAAAAAATTGGGTATGGTGTACAAAGCGCCGAAAACCAGCACTAGCACGATCAAGAAATATTTCCAGACAGGA
>CAYUDI010000058.1:0-10743 GCA_964443585.1 uncultured Bifidobacterium sp. | reverse complement strand
CGATTCATGGCATGTCGCCTACTTAAAAAAATATCCGGCCTGATCAGGCCGGACACAGTACTTAAACAGCTCAGAGTGCTTTGATCGAGCCTTTGGGCAGCAGCAAAGTAACCGCTGCTTTCTGAACAATAACTTCGGTGCCCTCAGACACTTCGACCGTGATGTACGTATCGCTCACTTTGGTGACTTTACCAAGCAAGCCACCTGCAGTAATCACTTCATCACCTTTAGATAAGGCGTCTATCATTGCTTTTTGTTCTTTTTGACGCTTCATTTGCGGGCGTATCATCAGAAAGTACAAAACAACGAACATCAAGATTATAGGTAAGAAACTCATCAGACCACCAGCGGCACCGGCTGCTCCTGTGGTTTGAGCATAAGCATTAGAAATGAACATTAGCTACTCCAGACTAGGTTTTTTCGAGACGCGGCATTCTATCACTCTGAACCCTCCGTGACTTGCGTGCCAGCCCATAAGGTGAGTGCCAGAATTCATTCCAGAGCCCAAGCACACTAACTAATTAGGCAAGCTGAGCACGGTTCATTGTCAGATCAGTAAATTAACTCAGGTTCCGCGTGCGCGGTCTGCCTCAAATTGGCGGCGAAACGCCGCAAAACTGCCTGTTTCTATCGCAGTACGCATATCGTCCATAAGTTTCAGATAAAAATGCAGATTGTGAATAGTGTTCAACTGAGCACCCAAAATTTCACCACAGCGATGTAAATGATGAAGATAAGCGCGTGAAAAATTCTGACATGCGTAGCAGGTACAGGTGTCGTCTAGCGGATTTTGCTCATTTTTGTGCCGGGCATTTTTAATCTTAATGTCACCAAACCGCGTAAATAACCACCCATTGCGCGCATTTCGGGTCGGCATGACGCAATCAAACATATCGATCCCGTGGGCTACCCCATCCACCAAATCTTCCGGCGTGCCTACACCCATGAGGTAACGTGGCTTGTTTGCTGGCAGTCGCGGACCAGTATGTGCCAGTATGCGTTGCATGTCTTCCTTGGGCTCACCTACTGAAAGACCACCTATCGCCAACCCATGAAAATCTAATTCATTGAGGCCTGCTAACGATTCTTCGCGCAATTCTTCAAACATACCACCCTGTACTATTCCAAATAACGCATTGGAATTTTCTTCACGATTAAATTCATCCTGAGATCGCTTTGCCCAACGCAGGGACATACGCATCGACAGTCCAGCTTCGTCGCGCGTTGCAGGCCTGCCGTCAATTTCATAGGGTGTACATTCATCAAACTGCATTACTACATCCGAGTTCATTACACGCTGTATCTGCATAGAGATTTCGGGTGAAAGAAATAATCTATCGCCGTTAATAGGTGAAGAAAACTTCACACCCTCTTCGCTTATTTTTCTCATTTCTCCCAATGAGAACACCTGGAAACCACCTGAATCGGTTAGTAGCGGTTTGTTCCATCCTATGAATTGATGTAAGCCACCAAACTGACGTATGGTCTCCAGACCTGGGCGCAACCAAAGATGAAAGGTATTACCTAAAATAATTTGCGCACCGATTTTTTCCAACTCCAGCGGCGACATAGCCTTAACCGAACCATACGTGCCCACCGGCATAAATATCGGTGTCTCTACCGTGCCGTGATTTAATTCTAAACGCCCACGTCGCGCATGGCCATCGGTATGTAACAGGGTGTACTTCATGAGTTGGTATTCCTTTCCAACAGCATCGCATCACCATAGCTAAAAAACCGATAGCGTTGAGCGATAGCATGGGTATAGGCATCACGTATCGTCTGGTATCCGGCAAATGCAGATACCAACATCAAGAGTGTCGATTTAGGCAAATGGAAATTCGTAATCAGGCGCGTAACAGTGTGAAATGTATAACCTGGCGTGATGAATAAGCGAGTATCGTTACTTCCTGCGATCAAGCTTCCGGATGACGATGCTGACTCGAGGGCTCGCAAACTGGTCGTACCCACAGCCACCACGTGTTTACCCTGAATCTGTGCGGCGCGCACCAAATCCACAGTCGCTTGAGGTACGGTATACCACTCACTATGCATCTGGTGCTCAGATAAATTTTCTGTACGAACTGGCTGAAAAGTACCTGCTCCCACATGCAAGGTTAACGTAGCCACCTGTATGCCTTTTGCTTTTAACGATTGCAAAAATAGTTCATCAAAATGCAGACCGGCAGTAGGGGCAGCCACTGCACCGGGTGTCGTGGCATAGACCGTCTGATAACGCTGCGCATCAAACTCATCGGCTTGGTGATCTATGTAAGGCGGTAAAGGCAAACTGCCGTAGCGCTGCATCAGCTCTAATGCATCGTCAGGAAAAATCAGCGTAAAAAATTCACCGACTCGTTCACCGACGACGATATCAAACGCTTCTGCAAGGCGTATGCGCATACCAGGTACAGGTGTTTTAGATGCCCTGACCTGCGCAATAACTCTCATCGTGTCCAACACCCTCTCAACGAGTACTTCTACACGCCCACCGGTTTCTTTTACGCCGAAAAACCGAGCATTGATAACTTGCGTATCATTGAAGACAAGAACATCGCCAGCCTCTAGCGTGGACAAGACATCGGTAAACAGTCCGTCTACCAACCGCTCGGGTTTAACGTGCAATAGTCGTGATTGAGTACGCTCAGTTAGTGGCGTCTGCGCAATCAGCTCAGCAGGAAGATTAAAATCAAAATCGGTTAGTGAATACATAGTCGCGCGCAGCACTGTCGAATGAAGGAAAGCTGCAACAAATAAGCAAAAGCCGGTATTCTACGCTGCGCTAGCAAACTCAATCCTACATGTCCGTTACCAGAAAAAAAAAGACGCCCACTAAAAGTCTGCGCACCGTTGATCGGCTCGCACGCCTAGGCCTGTCAACTGATATGTCCCTGGTGCTGCATCTACCCATGCGCTATGAAGACGAAACTACCGTACTCTCCATAAGCGAAGCTATCCATCAGCACGGACACGCCGTACAAGTCGAAGGCATCGTCACCGATTGCGATGTGCAGTATCGTCCGCGCCGGCAATTAGTCGTAAAAATTGCTGATGAGTCCGATACCTTGACCCTGCGTTTTTTAAACTTCTATGGTAGCCAAGCTATACAAATGGCCGAGGGTAAGCGCTTGCGAGTGCGTGGCGAGCTTCGCCACGGTTTTCTGGGTAATGAAATGGTTCATCCCACCGTAAAAGGCGTCACGCCCGAAGCGGCGTTACCCGATGCACTAACTCCGGTATATCCCGCAGGTGAAGGCCTTTCGCAAACGCTATTGCGTGCTGCCATCGCCAAAGCCATGGCGCGCATAGACTGGAGCGATACCCTTCCTCTGGCGCTGCGCGAACATCTCAAATTGATGCCTTTTGAGCAAAGCATACGGCTGCTACACAACCCACCTCCAGACATCGATGAACACGCACTGACAGAGCGTAGTCATCCCGCATGGATACGCATGAAGTTCGATGAGTTACTAGCACAGCAGTTATCCATGAAACGCGCACAAATAGCACGTCGCCAGCAAGGCGCTCCGGTGCTTGCCAAGCCGGGCACGCTAACGAACGCACTATCGGCGGCGCTACCGTTTACGCTCACCACGGCGCAACAACGCGTGCTCAATGAAATTCGCACCGACATCGCCATGCCCTATCCCATGCAACGATTGTTACAAGGTGATGTGGGCAGTGGCAAGACCGTGGTGGCTGCTCTGGCAGCCGCACAGGCAATCGATAATGGTTACCAGACTGCCTTGATGGCGCCGACTGAAATTCTCGCCGAACAGCATTTCCGAAAAATTGCTGGCTGGATGGAACCTCTGGGTATACAAGTCGCCTGGTTAACAGGCAGTTTAAAAAAACGCGAAAAGGAAGAAACACGTGCACGCATAGAATCCGGTCAGGCACAACTCATCATCGGTACGCACGCCTTGATTCAGCAAGATGTGGAATTTGCCAAATTAGGATTAGCCATCGTCGATGAACAACATCGCTTTGGTGTAGCACAACGTCTTACGCTGCGTAACAAAGGTCTGGATAGTTTGCCGCATCAACTGATGATGTCAGCCACACCCATTCCTCGTACCTTGGCAATGACGTATTACGCCGATCTTGAAGTGTCAGTCATTGATGAACTGCCACCGGGTCGCACACCGATAGTCACTCGATTAATCGCTCAGGAACGACGCAATGAAGTCATGGAACGCGTGCACGCCGCAGCCAAAGAAGGCCGCCAAACCTATTGGGTTTGCCCACTCATAGAAGAATCTGAAGTTTTGCAATTGCAAACGGCGACTGAAACCTATGCTGTACTCTCCACAGCCTTGCCTGATTTACGCGTAGGGCTGGTACATGGCCGCATGAAGCCCGCAGAAAAACAAGCTGTTATGAGTGAGTTTGCAGCAGGCGAGATAGATTTACTGGTAGCGACTACTGTCATTGAAGTAGGTGTCGATGTGCCGAATGCGTCACTGATGGTGATAGAGCATGCAGAGCGATTTGGTTTATCGCAGTTGCATCAGTTGCGTGGTCGTGTCGGGCGAGGTGCTGCTGCCAGTGTTTGCTTGTTGATGTATCAGGGCCCGCTAGGATCCATTGCAAAACAGCGGTTGGCGATTATGCGCGAACTCACCGATGGATTTGAAATCTCCCGACGCGATCTGGAAATTCGTGGCCCGGGTGAATTTTTAGGCGCTCGTCAATCCGGTCAGGCCATGCTGCGCTTTGCTGATTTAGAAACCGATACCTGGTTAATTGAAACAGCGCGCGATATTGCGCAAAAATTATTACAAACGGATCCTGCCACTGTCGCAGCTCACTTACAGCGCTGGCTGGGTGAACGTGAAGATTATTTAAAAGTATAAAGATCAACTTAACTAATCGCACTGGAGTGTATTCATACACCTTACAGACAACTATGCGACACTAATACCATGACATTAACAGAACTGAAATATATCGTTGCCGTCGCCAGAGAAAAACACTTTGGTCGCGCAGCCGAAGCCTGCTTCGTGGCACAACCCACTTTATCGGTCGCTGTTAAAAAACTCGAAGATGAATTGGGCGTAGCTATTTTTGAGCGCGGCGGTAACGAAGTCAGCGTAACGCCAATTGGAGAGCAAATCATTTTCCAGGCGGAGCATGTACTCGAGCAAACTTCTCACATACGTGACATCGCCAAACAAAATAATGACCCCTTGGCTGGTACTCTACGCATAGGTGTGATTTATACAATTGCTCCTTATTTGTTACCGCAATTAGTTCCTACCCTGATTAATAATGTGCCGCAAATGCCTTTGGTGCTGCAAGAGAACTTCACAGTCAAATTAATTGAACTTTTGCGAGCGGGCGAGCTGGATGCAGCCATCATGGCCTTGCCATTTAATCAGCAAGGTTTAATCGTGCAGCCTGTGTACGACGAACCTTTCATGGTCGCTCTCCCTCGTCACCATGCCTGGGCTAAGCGATCACATATCAGCGCTGAAGAATTAAAATCTGAAACCATGTTGCTGCTGGGTGCAGGGCATTGTTTTCGTGATCAGGTGCTGGAAGTATGTCCAGAAATGTCACGCTTCTCGACCGGTGGCAGCGGCATAGCCAAAACATTTGAAGGCTCATCACTGGAAACCATACGACACATGGTCGCCTCGGGCATAGGTATTACTGTGCTTCCCAAAGCGTCCGTACCAACGACTAACGACAGTCAGGATATGCTGCATTACGTTCCCTTCAAAGAACCTGCTCCTTCGCGACGCGTAGTGATTGCATGGCGCAAAAGTTACACGCGTAGTGTCGCAATAGAAGCCGTGCGCCAAGCCGTGCTGGCTTCTAAACTTCAGGGGGTTCATATGTTGCCGGATGCAGAGCGCGAAGAAACATAATTTTATTCCCATGACATTTACTCCTCAGTCGATTCGTCATCGACTAGTGCTTTACGCAAAATTAGTTCGGCTGGATAAACCTATAGGCAGTTTGCTACTGCTCTGGCCTACACTCTCTGCTTTATGGCTGGCGTCAGGCGGAATACCCTCCACACAATTGATCATTATTTTTTCGCTCGGCACTATCCTAATGCGCTCTGCTGGATGCGCTATCAATGATTTTGCTGATAGAAATTTTGATCGCCACGTAAAGCGAACGGCCCAACGTCCCCTCACATCGGGACAGCTTCACGCTTGGGAAGCGGTTGCTATCGCCGTCATTTTTTCATTGATTTCACTGGCGCTTATCCTGCCATTGAATTTATTGACGCGTGAATTATCTGTACTCGCCGTTATCGTTGCTGGCAGCTATCCTTACTTCAAACGATTTTTTGCATTACCTCAAGCCTATTTAGGTATTGCCTTTGGCTTTGGCATTCCCATGGTGTATGCGGCTGTACAAAACACCGTACCTACTGAAGCATGGGTACTATTAATTGCGAATGTTTTTTGGGCTCTGGCGTATGACACCGAATACGCTATGGTCGATCGCGATGATGATCTCAAAATTGGTATTCGTACTTCTGCTATTACTTTTGGCAAGCATGATGTGGGTGCTGTGATGCTCAGTTACGTTAGTAGTCTTTGCTTAATTGCTGCCGTTGGGGCTAAAGCAGGATTGGGCAAAGGGTTTGCTGCAGGCATGGTGGTAGCGGCTCTCATCGCCGGCTATCACTGGACACTCATACGCACTCGCGATCGCGAAAAATGCTTCGCCGCCTTTCGTCACAATAACTGGCTAGGTGCTGCGGTATTCCTAGGTATCGTATTGGGTTAACCAGTTTTTTGCATGCTACGGCACTTCTACGCAACATATTCCTAAGTAACTTACGCTTTCCTTGTCAACTTAATTATCTGCGCCAGATAATCACCGTTGGTGTTGGCGTGCCGGCTTATGTGTAGATCACGCTAATTTTTTTAGTGGTGCGATCTCATTTATCTTTCATGGACATTACTGAACTTCTCGCATTCAGCGTTCGAAATAAAGCTTCCGATTTACATCTCTCCGCTGGCATGCCACCTCTGATACGAGTGCATGGTGATATTAAACGCATCAATCTTCCAGCACTGTCTCAGCAAGACATACGATCAATGCTCGATTCCATCATGAGCCCTGATCTTAGTAAGCGTTACGATGAATTATTAGAAGTCGATTTTTCATTCGAGCTATCCGGTCATGCTCGATTTCGAGTAAATGCTTTTCACCAGGATCGCGGCCCTGCGGCTGTACTTCGAACAATTCCATCCAAAATTTTTACGTTAGCAGAATTAGATACGCCTAAAATTTTTGCAGAGTTAGCACTTAAGCCTCGCGGCTTGGTATTGGTAACCGGCCCCACAGGCTCAGGCAAATCCACCACGCTCGCTGCCATGGTCAACCACATTAATGAAAACGAGCCTGCACACATACTAACTATTGAAGACCCCATAGAATTTGTTCATACATCCAACAAATGCTTAGTCAATCAACGTGAACTCGGGCCGCATACCCATTCATTTGCTTCTGCTCTGCGCTCGGCCTTGCGCGAAGATCCCGATGTGATTTTGGTAGGTGAATTACGCGATTTAGAAACCATACGACTCGCACTCACTGCTGCTGAAACAGGTCACTTAGTTTTTGGTACATTGCATACAGCCTCAGCATCAAAAACCATAGACCGTATTATTGATGTGTTTCCTGGGGATGAAAAAGAAATGGTGAGAGCCATGCTGTCAGAATCTCTCCAAGCCGTGATCTCACAAACACTATTGAAAAATGCAGAAGGTAACGGTCGTGTTGCTGCCCATGAAATCATGGTGGGTACACCGGCCATACGTAATTTGATACGCGAAGCCAAAGTCGCGCAAATGTATTCAGCTATACAAACAGGGGCGGCCATGGGTATGCAAACGCTAGATGCTTGTTTGTCTGATTTAGTGCATCGACGTCGTATAACACTAGAATCCGCCAGAGCAGCAGCTAAGGCACCAGAAAATTTTGTTGAAAGACTTAACTCTATTACTACTTAGCTCTGGCCAAACTCCTTACCCAATTCTGCTCCACGCTGTGCTGCTGCTTTTAACGCTTTTATGATGGCAGCTTGTACTGCGTCGTCATTCATAGACGTTAGTGCAGCATAGGTCGTACCACCTTTGGAGGTCACACGTTCACGCAGTGTTACCAGCGATTCATCCGATGCAGTCGCCAAGGCGGCGGCTCCAAGAAACGTTGCCTGCGCCAGATTACGACCTTGCTCAGCGCTCAGTCCCAATTCAACAGCCGCCTGCTGCATCGCTTCCAAAAAATAAAATACATACGCCGGGCCACTGCCAGATACAGCAGTCACTGCATCGATTTGAGCTTCAGCATCCAGCCAGACCGTCTGACCAACCGCTTGCAAAATAGTGTCAGCAACCGCGCGCTGTTGATCCGATACACCCGCTAAGGCCAGCATGCCCGTAATACCCTGACCGATTAAAGCCGGCGTATTAGGCATAGCCCGAACGATAGCCTGATGCCCACCCAACCAGCGCGATAGATCATCGGCACGAATACCCGCGGCAATGGAGAGTATTAATTGATTTTTTATAGATGGCGCAATACTAGTAGCCACTTCATGCATCTGTTGCGGCTTGACTGCCAACACAATCACATCCGCCGCACTCACCTCAGCACCCACCGCCGCCGCGGTGGTTATACTCCATTTTTTTTCTAGAGTGCGCAACGTCTCTGCGTGCACATCAACCACATGAATATGGTTTGCCGGAAGCAGTTTATCCGCCAACCCGCTGATCAAGGCTTGCGCCATGTTACCGCCGCCTATGAAGGCAATTTTTAAATTAGTTTGCATAGTCTCGTTTTCCAAAAACAGCCGTTCCAATTCGCACCATGGTCGCACCTTCGGCGATCGCCGCTTGCATATCGCTAGACATCCCCATAGACAAAGTGTCGGTAGGTATACCCATCTCGGCCAAATTTTTTTGTAATTCGCGCAGCAAGGCAAACGGTGCGCGCTGTCTGGCGGGATCGGTTTCAGGTTCTGGTATGGCCATCAAACCGCGCAAATGAATATTGGGTAATCCGGCTACCGCTAGTGCCAGCGCAGGTAATTCCACTGGTGAAACACCGCTCTTGCTGTCTTCACCGCTTACATTCACTTGCAGGCAAATATTTAATGGCGGCAAATGCTCTGGCCGCTGCTCAGATAAACGCTGCGCGATTTTTTCGCGATCGACTGCATGTACCCACGAAAAATTTTCAGCAATCGGGCGGGTCTTATTACTTTGTATAGGCCCGATAAAATGCCACTCTAATGAAAGCTCAGGCCTTAGCTTGTGCACCTCGGTTATTTTATTCAGCGCCTCTTGGAGGTAATTTTCGCCGAAGGCGACTTGGCCAGCATCCGCTGCTTCAATTACCGCGTCGGCACCGAATGTTTTGGAAACTGCCAGCAGCAAAACCGAGGTCGGGTCGCGGCCAGCGGCGTGGCATGAATCGGCGATGGCGTGCCGCACGGCAGCAAGTTGGGTAGAGATCGACATAACTTGCCATTATCGCTCAAGCGGGCGCGCCAGCAGGTGAGGCCCAGCCCTGCTAGTATCAGCGCTCTGTCTGGTTATGGAGATCCACATGAGTGACTTATATGCTGTCCCGGTACGTACCCTCGCTGGCGAATCAACGGATTTGTCCGCCTACAAAGGCCATGTACTACTAATTGTGAATACCGCCAGCCAATGCGGCTTTACGCCCCACTATGCGGGATTAGAAGAGTTGTATCGCAAATACAAAGACCAAGGCTTGGTCGTGCTGGGATTTCCTTGCAATCAATTTGGTGGGCAGGAGCCCGGGAGTTCTACGGAAATTGCTGCTTTTTGCGAAAAAAATTACGGAATTACTTTTCCCATGTACGACAAAGTCGAGGTCAACGGTACCAACGCCCATCCTTTGTTTTCCTGGCTCAAAGCCGAAGCTCCCGGTGTGTTGGGTACCGAGGGCATTAAATGGAATTTCACGAAATTCCTGGTTGGTCGCGACGGCAAAGTTCACGACCGCTACGCACCAACCACCACGCCAGCTCAGCTAGAATCAGAAGTTACTAAATTACTCGCTACTTAAATTACTTTTTGATGCCGCAGGCAGTCTGGAAACTAGGCTACCTGTGGCGGCTTTACCTTTCCTCTGCATTACCCCCTCGTCCGCTTTACCCTTTCCCCGCATCACCCATAAGTAATCCGCAAGACTTCTGCACGCCTATTTTGCGTATCCGTTGAACTATAACCGCGACGCCGTTACACAACTCTCACAATCATTCAGCTCGGAAGTAGCCAGATTCCCCCGGCAGCTACCTCTGAATAGTTAATTAAAACGGGAGACGTAACCATGGTTCAGATGACAAACAGGCGAACGCGCCTGAAGGGTAATTTTTCGCCCCAAAAAGAGATCCCGTACTCCATTCATCCGAGATTAACGGCGAACTCAATCTGTTTGCCTCATTTTTAATTTTATGAAGGAGACACCACTCCATGAATCATTCACAATTTTTAGAACTGGGACGCAACACTAGTGCGGCACTTGGCTGCATCAATATCGATGCATTGGGCATTACAAACTCGATTGATGTTGATGGCGTGAGCATGGCGCTGTTTTTCGATGAAGATTTTGCTCCTAATCATATTCTTTGCTATATCGATATAGGCCCACTTCCCGCATTCAGACGCGAGGAAATATTAGAGCGCATCCTAGCCATAAATCTTCTGACAGTGAATAAAACATCCGGTGTCTACGGGCTAG
>CAYUDI010000057.1:13825-14054 GCA_964443585.1 uncultured Bifidobacterium sp. | reverse complement strand
TTAAAAGCCACCACTACCACCGCCGTCAGCTCGATGGTTAGCCGCGATACCAGTGCGATTCAAACCAAGCTTTCTGATCTGGTCATTGCCTACAACGATTTCAATAACATCATTACTGAAACGACTAATCCAAAGTCGACGCTGGATACCTACGGCGCGACATTGGTAGGTAACAGCACGGTAAGGATGGTCAAGCAGCAGATGCGACAATTAATCGTCGGTGACTCCA
>CAYUDI010000057.1:13520-13762 GCA_964443585.1 uncultured Bifidobacterium sp. | reverse complement strand
GCTAGGCTTGAGCATCGATGAAAAAGGCGTCATGAAGCTGGACTCGGCTAAGGCCGATGCCACTCTAAACAGCAACTACGACAACGTCGTGAAGGCCATGACTGGTGGCTTTAATAACCAGAGCCTTTACAGCACTGTGCCAGGCGGTATCGCTGGTGACGCCGTAAAAAAACTCACTAAGTTGCTCGCTCCCGATGGCGCACTGATGAACCAAAGCACCGGTGCCACCACTCAAAATGACA
>CAYUDI010000057.1:0-13510 GCA_964443585.1 uncultured Bifidobacterium sp. | reverse complement strand
ACAAAACTGATCTAACCAAGATACAAACCCGATTAGATGCTTTGCTAGCACGCTACAACAAACAATTTGCCGCTATGGATAGCCTAGTAGGTAGTATCAATGCACAGAAGACCAGCCTGAAATCGACCTTTGACGGCATGATGGCCAGCTACACTAATAAGTAAGCCTCTCTTTAATAGAAAAAGCCTGACCAGTTATTTGGTCAGGCTTTTTTTATGGTGAGCAGCGACACACATTGAAAAAACCTCAATTAAAAAATTAATTTTTATCAAAAAAATAATTTACACCTTAGACCGGCAAAATTTTTCCGCTTTCGGCCTAAAGCTATACGAACTCGCACCGATACCCCAAACGTACAAGTTCGTTTTGTAATGTCGCTTCGTGGAATGCTCGCGATATCAGGCAAACCAGAAAGGTGGAAATCATGGAAATTCAATCAAGATCGGCGCTGCAGCCTAGCCCCAAACCGCAGCCAGCTGCGCCTAAGGCACAAACCGTGGCGCCTGAAGCAACGGGCACGGCAATAGCCACTGCGCCCATTCCTAAAGCCGAGATCAACGTCAACGTCGAACAGATGAAGAAAAATCTCGACCAGGCGATTGGTCAGCTCAACGACAACATGCGTGACGGTGGCCGTAATCTAGCCTTCGCTATGGATGAAACTCTGGGGCGCCCCGTTATCGTCGTTAAAAAAGAAGATACCGGCGAGGTCATTCGTCAGATCCCGAATGAGGTCGTCATCAAGGTCGCGCACAGCATGGAAAAGCTCAAGGGCTTACTTTTTAATACGCGTACCTAAACATTTTACTAAAGCTTTTTTTTTCAGTACCGATTCATCAAACGTCAAGAAAAGATTCTTGAGTGATTCAGGTAAATCTAATTTAGGAGAACACCATGTCAGTGATTAACACCAACCTCAAAGCGCTCGTAGCACAAGAATCGATGCGTTCGAGCGATCTCAAGCTGAGCGCCGCCATGGAGCGTCTCTCAACTGGATCGAGAATTAATTCCGCCAAAGATGACGCTGCTGGTTTGGCGATTTCGAATCGTATGACCTCGCAAATCCGCGGTATGGCCAAAGCAATTCAGAACACCAATGACGCGATCTCGATGACGCAGACTGCTGAAGGCGCGTACAAAAATATCAACGATATATTAGCGCGTATGCGTGAACTGTCGGTTCAGTCGGCTACAGGCACCATGAACGACAATGATCGCTCATCCATACAGCTCGAAGTTGCTCAGTTAAAGTCGCAAATTGACGATATCGCTGTCAAAACCAATCACAACAATATTAAGTTGTTAGATGGCTCAGCGCAAAAAGTCGTTATTCAGACAGGCACCAATGCTGGCGACACTATTAACCTGGATTTCGGCTCTGCTCGTACTAAAGATATCGGTGTAGGTACACGTGCCACCCTGGCATCTGCTGGTGGTCAATATGTTGCTGCAACATCCTTTGATGCTCTGGAAGACAGCGCTATGTATTTGAACGGTGTCGCCATCGGTGCATCACTTGCGCTAGATGATAATGCTTCTTCGGTAGCGGCAAGCGCTAGTGCGATTTCTAAAGCAGCTGCCATCAACAAAAAATCTGAATTAAGCGGCGTTTATGCCAAAGTTGATTCTAACTACGTATCAGGCACCGGCGGTATGACTGCAGTGGCTGTCACTGGTACGATCACTATCAATGGCGTAACAACCGATTCATTCTCGACCAGCGCTGCTAGCACGTCATTAAGCCGTAAAGCAACTGTTACAGCCATTAATGCAAAGTCGGAACAAACTGGCGTAGTTGCGATTGACACTGAAGACGACACGTTGGGCGTAAGCTTGGTCGCCAAAGATGGTCGTAACATAGACATCGCATTTACTACACTGACAGCAACTGCAACCGGTGTACGTGATACCGGCACCTTTGTTGGCAGCTACAATCTTTATACTCTGGATAGCCGTTCTATCGATGTCAGCTTCCAAACGGGCGATCAAAACGTTGAAGCCTTCAGTGGCCTGCGTAATGGCACCTATGCATCTGATACCGCTTTGTACAATACCTACAAACGCGCCACAGCAGCTGAAGCCGTAGCACCAAGTAATACAACAACGGGCTTGTTGAGTAATGATGCGTTGATTATTAACGGTGTAGCTATTGGCCAGGCACTCGCCACCGACGATACAGCCTCCGATACAGTGGCAGCATCTTCAACTCGCGAAGCTAGCGCGATTGCCATCGCTGCTGCAATCAATCGTAAAACCGACTTGACTGGTGTGAGTGCAAAAGCTTCACCCAATGTGATTCGTGGCGAAGGCTTCACTGCTGGTACAACAGCCGATGTCTATCTTAATGGCGTAACATTTACTGCTAATGCGGTAACTCGCAATGCTGTTATCGACTCATTTAATGATGTATCCGATCGTACCGGCGTTGTTGCTACCGCCTGGGGTGACGGTATCGAATTGCGTGCAACCGATGGTCGCAACATCTCGATCGGATCAGCAACCGCAGCTAACATCGGCCTGACAGGTATTGGTATCGGTTCAGCCGCTGGTTCGGCAACTGCTGTGACTTATTATTCGCAAGTCACCATGGAATCAGATAACAAATTCACGGTTAAAGGTGGTAACGAAGGTATACCTAACCTGGAATTGTTAGGCTTCCGTCAGGGTACCTTTGGTGGTGCAGACAATGGCCTGAAGATTAATGAGGTTGACGTCTCTACCGTTACTGGTGCTAATCAGGCCATCGTGGCTATCGATGCAGCTATCGAGACCATCAGCAAATCCCAGGCTAATTCGGGTGCGTTGAACAATCGTATGGATTACATCGTTAACAACTTGTCTGAAGCCAGCCAGAATATTTCTGCATCGCGCAGCCGTATTTTGGATACTGACTACGCAACTGAGACCAGCTCATTGGCGAAGCAGCAGATCATTTCGCAGGCTGCCACAGCGATGTTGGCTCAAGCAAATCAGCAACCGCAATCAGTGCTGTCACTGTTGAAGTAATCACTGCAGAAGCTGGCTCACAAGGCTAGCTTGCTCAGATCAACGATACGGAGGTGGAAACACCTCCGTATTTTTTTGTCGTTTGAATCCGTAATAGCTGAGTACTACAGTAAAGCAATGCTTCATTATTCAGTTGGTATCGGCTAAATACGATCTGCACTATCACCTCTCACTACCACCGAACTCTTCTTTCCAACACCTTAAGCTCTAGGCTCACTCGTCATGTCCAGATTGGGCATACATCAACGTTAAGCCAGCATGGTCAGCAAATCATTGCCACCTAAAGACATAGCAAAGACAACCATAGGAAACACACTGGTATGTATAGGCGAAAAAAAGCGGCCACGAAGGCCGCTAAAGATCGCTGCTGCACTCTCTGGCTGAGAATTACTTGATGTAGTCGAACAAATTCAATTGAGATATTTTTGCGAAGCTACTTTGTGCAGCTTGAAGGGCGAGCATATCTTTGTTCATGTTTGTAATAGCTTTCGTATAGTCGGTATCCTCAACTTGCGATAGCGTTGTTTTCATGCGCAAGATATTTTCCTCAGCTAGTGACGCCTGATTGTCTATCTTGTTAGTCGCCGCACCTATGCTGGCTAAACTATCAGACAAGCCTTGTTGTAAGGTTTGAACTTCGCCAACCGCACGTTTAATGCTGCCTGAGTCATTCGTTTGTAGAGCTGCAGACAAATCATCGATTACTTGAAAAAATCCAACGGCTGTTTTTTTATTGTTGTCATCAACACGGACGATTTTATCGAAAGGATTGGTGCCAGATCGGTTAATGTCTACTGCGCTTTGATCACCCACACCGGTTGAACTAACAGTCTGATCGCCTTGGTAAATCAGCTTACCATTTTCATCGGAGGCAAATGCTTGCTTGCCCACGCGGCTTCCAGAGAAAATAAAATTTCCATTTACGTCTTGCGTATTAGCCAATGACAATAACTGGTCACGCAGCTGTCGCACTTCAATACCTATGGATTTGCGATCAGCAGGAGAATAAGTGTCGTTAGCCGCCTGAACTGAAAGTTCTTTTAAACGAACCAATACGTCGGTAGCGTTATTAGCCGCTGTTTCTTGTTGAGATAATTTGTCTTTTACGGAATTAATTGTCGAGACATACGAATTTTGTCTATCGATAGCTGATTTCAAACGCGTAATAGTCGCAGCCTGATCAGGTGCGTCACTGGGCTTATTGATTTGCTTAGTCGTCGTTAGCTGCGTCTGCGTCTTGGATAGGCGATCCTGCGTAATACCCATTTGAGTAATCGCTCGTTCAAACATCAGGCTGGTCGAAACTTGCATAAGTAGGTTTCCTCGCTAGTTAAGTAACGTTAGCGTATTTGTAAAATTGAATCGAATAGCGTGTTGGCCGTCTGCATCGTTTTAGCAGATGCCTGATAGGCTTGCTGAAAGCGAATCAAATCAGCCGCTTCATTGTCTAGTGAAACGCCTGAAACTCTGTCGCGAGCTTCAACTGCATGATCATTTACCACCTGTAGCGCAGTTTGTGCGATCGTAGCCTGGTTGGATAAATTACCCGCCTTGCCTACCATCTCTGAATAACTTTCCGAGATCGTACTGCCATTAGGACCACCGATAATTTTTTTACTTTTCAAACTAATCATGTCCAATATGACTTGATTGTTTCCCGTGCCATCATGGTCACCATCCAGACGAAAAGTATCGCCGACGACCGGTGGTTTGTTAAGTGTGAATTTCAGGCCCTGATACTCCACCCCACGCTTAGGATCGTAATCACGCTCTGCAAGAATGGTGACTACTTTATTTTGCGGATTAGTCCAGGTAATTTGATAACGAGTATCCGAGGTGAAGGTAACATCAAAATTTTGAGCGCGCAGTGTTGAAATTCTATCGGCATTGAGTGCAACCGGATCTTTCATCGTCTCATCAAACTTGCCCGCCACCGTGCCACTGCCCTCACCTGTTACAAATACCAATAAATCTTCTGGTGCTGCGCCGTCTATGTATGCGCCTGTGCGCAAACCTAATTTAGCCAGTTCTGCCGGACTACCTGTTACACCAAAACCTACGCGTATGGCATCTTGACTCTCGAGTGCAAGCGTACCTCTGTAAGGGCCATTTCCTATGGCGAGCACATTACCGCCAAATAAAGACCCTACCCGAATATCCGAACCGCTCTGATTCGACAAGGTAATTGATTTATCTATGCCGATTTCGGCTTTTACTTTTGAATAGGTTCCATCGGTCACACCTAGAGCATTTATGTTGGAATAGGCGCCATCTTTTACACCCAGGGCATTCGCCGTTGCCGTCGGACCTATCTTGATACTAATGCCTGTCTTATTCGTGAGAACAATATCGTCTACATTTTGGGCAACACTCACACCAGTTTCTTTGGTACGAGCGTTAATGGCTCTTAAAAGGTCAGCTGTGGATGCAAAACTGCCATCGGCATTACTGCCGGTAATGTTCACACCATTAATATCAAGTGGCTTAGTCAGATCAAGCCGGGTTGCAGTTGTGCTTATCACTCCGACGGTAGGACCGACCACAATATCACCACCTATCAGATGCTTGAGAACGATATTCGAGCCATCCTGAGTAGCTATGACACCCGTCTCGTTCGTATGATCGTTAATTGCATCTACAAGGTCAGAATCGGAGGAAAAAGTTCCATCAGTATTACTGCCAACTATGTGCACACCATTAATGTCTAGTGGGCGATTTAAATCCAGTTTAGTCGTTGTCGTATTTACATTACCTGTCTCAGCTAGATTAATCGCAGTTACCAAATCAGACGCATTCAAATAACTGCCACCCACACCGGATCCAGCAATACTAACGCCATTGAGCGAGAGGTTACCCGTAGCCAGATTGTCTCTGTACTGGTTACGTGGCACGACAATTTTTGTACTCGCACTGGCAACAACCGGGGGATCGAAGGTGCTGCCTACGCTATTAATCCACGAGGTCATATCAGAAGCTTGCAAAGCCCGCCCCAGATCGAGTGGCCCCAGCGCCTTTCCGTTGATCGTAATGGCATCACCCAAAATACTCTCTACATTAGAGGGAACTTGAGCGCCATCTATCTTGGCAGAGGTATATTCTCTGGGTTTAATTGCTGTGAAATATGCACCGACTGGTTTACCAAGAAATTCCATATCACCCAGCTTGCCATTTGGTCCATAGCCTATGGTGATGCCGCCATCTTGAGCAAAATTCAGTATGCCTGTGTAATTTTGTTCATTGACTAACTTACCATCAGCGTCCATCTGACCGACTTGAATATCGCGTCCACCATAGCCAACGGCATTATTAAGTATCAGCCTACTGTCTTTTACAATGGCTTCAACATTAGCCAAGCTGCCGATTGAGTTATTAATGAAAGCTGCAAGATCATCAAGCGTTGCTCGACTCGCATCTGCCGGCACCGACACACCATTGATATACATACCAACCGTTGGATCGACGACATCGGTGGTTACTGTGGTCAAAGCATTCACAGAGACTGTAGGTAACATGCCATACGCTGCGCGATTCATCCAATTAGCAATATCACTGGCCTGTATGGTGCGCGAGGGAGATGTCGCTAATAACTGGGGCAATACCTTACCGTTAATGGTCAGGGTGTTGGCTGGAATACTGACTGTCTCTTTGTCGATTGCATGACCATAATTTTCTACCCAGGTACGAACCGAAGGAAGTACATCATGCTCTTTGGTGAACTGCGTCTCTTGTGCAAAATGCTCAACAGGCTTAGCTTGTAAACCATAAAAAACCGATAATTGTTTATAGCCCGTTTCACCTGATTGATTGAGATACTGCGTCGTGTACGTAGATCCCGCAAAAAATCCGTTATTTTCTGTGATGAGTAATTGTGCTTCGGTTGAATCTGTTAGAGGCGCACCGATCAATTGACGACCGTCGCGCGTAAATATTTGCAGCTGCTGATTATTGGTTGCACCATCCAGATACAAATTCCAGTTATTACTGCCCAACGGTATCTGACCTAAGAGTTTTTCTGACGGCGCATTGACTCCCGAACTGGGGTCGGGATTATTTTTAAGAATACTCGCTATCGATGGCACTATCTTAGGGTCGGCATAACTAGCTGCGTAACTCAGCGTGGCATCTGTATTGGATAGATTGTTGTCATTTTCTATGACGCGAAATAAGGCTGCTGCGGCGACTCTAGCAGGATCATCAATCGCCAAACGTATGCCAGCAGCGGCTTTATCTAATGTCATCACCTCGCCGGACAATGGGTCTGTTTTTGATACCTGATCTATTCTGAACAGATTCTTGCCCACCTGACCACTGAGATCAATACCATTGGTATGAATAGTATTAATTTGATCGACGAGAGTTTTAGCAAGAAAATCTAGTTGACTCAGTGTGGGCTGCAGCATTTGTTCACGAAATGTCAGCAAGCCACCTAACTGACCATTGCCTATGCCAGGTACAGTTTCTTTGGTTCCGTAGGGATCGAGGAGGATAGTTACCCGACCCAAATCCTGCTCATCAAATGTAGCACCCAGTTCGAAGGCTTTTTGTCCATCAACGATAACGCCGACTTTTCCGTTATTTGTCAGACTAATATTAACTGCGCCATTTTGGGCTGTGGTTACATTCAACTTGACCAGCTTGGATAATTTTGTAAGTAACAAATCACGTTGGTCTAGCAGCTGGGGAGACTGACGCTCTATCGAAACTTCACGACTCAATTGTTTATTCACCAGCGCGATTTGCGCAGCAAAGGTATTGATCTGATCTATGGTTTGATTGGTAGATTCACGGGTCTCCGTGTCTATCGTCGCCATTTGTGATGATAGTTCCTGAAAACGCCCGGCTAGACCATCGGCATCTCTCAAAAACTGTGCACGTAATATGGTAGAAGCAGGATCCGTGGAGAGCTGCTGTGCCGTTGCAAAAAATTTATCCAGTGCTGGTGGCAATCCTACGGTATCGCTACCCATTAAATCCACGATGCGATTCGCAAAGTCAACCATGGGCTGTTGCGTGTTCAATTCACTCGTAGTGTTTCTAAGATTTTTTTCTAGAAATTCATCATAAGCACGCCGGATCCCATCAAAACGAACACCGGTACCGATGTAGACGGTTCCCATTTTTCGTGGTGCTGCCTCACCAAGCTCTGATTCCTGACGTACGTAACCCTCAGTATGGACATTGGCAATGTTATTACTGACCGTGCCCAGTGCACGTTGATACGCCATGACCGCATTACTGCTGATTCCAAGAAGATCACTCATTATTGAGCTCCCGTATCAGCAACTGGGGTGACGGTACGAGGCTTAACAGTAAATTTCTCTGGCCGTATCAGCTCAATAGCCTTAGGTGTACTTAAGGACATAGACTTTTGTTCAGGGTTGATGGCCATAGGATCTGCCTTGGCTTTGTAGTCTGGGCCAGCTTGCTTGCTGAGATTGATACTTTTGACCAGCATGTCAGCAACCCCTAAGGTGTTGCGCTTGGCTAGCTGCACTGAGAGCTCACGGTCATACATCTCTTGAAAGGCTTCTTCATGATCCGATGTCATGAGGCCTTCTTTTTCTGTGGCCTCACGCATGGATTTGAGCATCATCTGTATGAACATCGCTTCGAACTGCGTTGCGGTCTCACGCGTCGCTTTTTCTTCACGTCGCTGTGCCTGACCGCGCAAGGCGCCCATGCCGGCAAAGTCGAGTGACGATTTAGGAAGGTCGAAGTCGTTCATAGCCATACTCTTATTAGCTTGCCCTTAGATGATGACTAACTCAGCACGTAAACTGCCTGAGCTTTTCAATGCCTCCAGTATGGCAATCAGTGCGGAAGGCGATGCGCCAACCTGGTTGATTGCATCGACTATCTGGCGCAGATCCACTCCCGATTGGAACAGGAACATCGGTTTATTAGGCTCATTAACTGCCACATTCGCATTTTGTACAGCAGCGGTCTGACCTGGAGCAAATGCATTCGGCTGGCTTACCTCATTGGTGGCTGCGATTGCGACTGAAATCGTACCGTGTGAAACAGCAGCGGCCGTTACTTTGACATTACGACTAATAACGACGGTACCAGTGCGTGAATTCACTACCACCTTGGCAGCTGCTTCACCTGGAATCACATCCAGGTTCTCGATCATGCTCATGAAGGCTACGCGCTTCGACATATCCGTCGGCGCACGAACGGTTAGCGATACACCATCCAAGGCTTTGGCTGTGTCTGCACCAAATGTTTTATTCACGGCATCGACTATGGCTGTCGTGGTGGTGAAATCCTGATCGCGCACATTGATAACCACTGAATCTGTTTTATCAAACGGCGTCTCAACAATACGCTCGACTGTCGCGCCATTCGGTATGCGTGCTGATGTGGGTACGCCTATGGATACTTTCGATCCGGCGGCACTGGCATCTACACCTGTCGTTGTTACCAATCCCTGGGCCAGTGCATAGACTTCGCCATCGACACCACGCAAACTCGTCAGTATCAATGTACCGCCGCGCAAACTACTGGCTTTACCCAGCGTGCCCACGTTGACATCAATACGCTGACCTGGCTTGGACATGCCAGGTAATTCGGCAGTTACCATCACTGCCGCTACGTTTTGCACATCCATACGACCTGCAGCGGCGGCGGCTCGTTCAAAGTCTGACAACGGACCATCCAAACCCACACCCATCTTGACCAACATAGAGCGAACTGTCTGCACAGTAAATGCTACCTGTGCACCATCTCCGCTACCTTGCAGGCCTACGACTATGCCGTAACCTACCAACTGGTTACTGCGCACAGCGGCTACAGAGGCCAGATCTTTTACGCGATCTGCTTGCGCTGGATGGACTAACGCTAGCGCCACTATCAGTGTGCTAGCAATTTGCTTAATAAAACGATTGTTCATTAGTGGCTTTCTCATGATTAGAAGGGCCAGAATTTCCAGAGGGCGCTAGTACCCCAACCAGCGCGCGTAGCATTGGCCAAGTCACCTGCGGCGCGATAAGCAATTTGTGCATTAGCTAAACGACGCGACTGCACCGTACTGATGGCGCTCACATCGTCAGGACGTATCACACCCGACACTTGTATGACCTCACCACCTTCGGACATCGATAATTGTTTTTCTCCACGTATGACCAGATTGCCGTTAGCCTGTACTTCAACTACGGTGGCCGCAATCGAACCGGTTAATGAAGCTTGCTGATCTGCCGTGCCTTTGCCCTTACTCGTCGTTTTCCCACCGTCGGTTTTCAGACCACCGAGCACACCGTTCAAACCGGATAAGCGATTAGTCAGTCCAGCCGGTACCACATCGGTGGTTGCTTCGCGACTGGTTTCATTATTTAAAGTTCTGGCTGCTTGGGTCGATTCACTTAGTAAGACGGTGATAATGTCACCCACGCGATAATCTCTGCGCTTGGCCTGCCACATATCGGTACTGTCAGCAGCGAAAATTGCACCCGTTGTTTGCTTGAGGGATTCACGCGGCAACGGCTGCACCGGACCAAATTGAGCCGTATGTGCCAAAGGCATAGGCCCTGAACAAGCACTTAACAACATCACTGTTGTTAATGGTGCTAGTAGTGCGCACGATTTAATCTTTTTCATTAAAGTCCCGATTAGAGATTGTTATTCAAGAAGCGCAACATGCCATCGGCAGCGGAAATCGCCTTGGAGTTAATTTCATATGCGCGCTGGGTCTCTATCATGTTGACCATCTCTTCAACGACGTTAACGTTGGATGATTCCAGCATGCCTTGACGTAACGTACCTGCGGCCTGTGTACCCGGATTGAGTAACTGAGGTGCACCACTGGCTACTGTTTCTTTGTAGAGGTTGCCACCTAAAGGAGTGAGCCCGGGTGGATTAATAAAGCGCGCTGTTTGTATCTGACCTAACTGCTGCGCTCCACCACCCGCAAATAATTCCACGCTGACTATGCCGTCTTCACCTATGGTGATAGAGGATGCATTGGCTGGAATAACAATCGCTGGTGCTAAGGGCTGGCCGGTTGATGTAACTAACTGACCTGTACTGGAAAGCTTGAATGAGCCATCACGCGTGTAGGCTGTTGTGCCGTCCGCTTGAGTGATCTGGAAAAAACCCTCGCCATAATACGTGTACCCGTACCCTGCATTAAGCCCGTAGGAGCCTGAGTGGTAAGCGATGTTTGACCACCCGCCTGTCGTATATTTTGATACAGCAGATCTTCAAACATGGCGCGATCGCGTTTGAAACCTGTGGTGTTGACGTTGGCCAGGTTGTTGGAGATGACGTTCAGCCGGGTCTGTTGTGCATCCAGACCGGTTTTAGCTACCCACATTGAAGCGTCCATGTGTTTCCCTCTTTAAGTATTCTTTATCGTGCTACTAGCAACAAAATCAACGTGCCTTGAGCATGCTGGCGCCTGCCTCGTCTAATGACTTGGCCTCTTTAATCGTACGTATCTGTGTTTCAAATGATCGCGAAAAATCGATCAGCTTCACCATCGCCGTGACGGGATTGACATTACTGGCCTCTAAAGCGCCAGGCACTATCTGCGGCTGTATCGGACCACTGGCAAAATCACCATTGGGATTGCGAAACTGTATATGTGGCGTGTACAAGGTGTCTTCTCTGCGCTGCAAGGTAATCTGGCTGGCATCGCGGGTCATCATCCGTGCAATCAGTACTGACGGAGCCTCGGGCGGCTGTAATGGATCACGTGCAAAAATATCGCCTTCTTTGGTGATGGATAAATCCAAGCCCGGTGGAATAGTGATGGGATTACCCTGCTCTGATAAAACCACGTTACCTGAACCTGTTTCTAAAACACCCTGTGAATTCAAGTGCAAATCACCACGACGCGTGAATGCCAACTCACCATTTTTTGCTTGGACGCCAAGTACCGCTTTTTCAGTCAGTGCAATGTCGAGCTTGTTACCCGTGACCATTAAGTGACCTTGATCCAAATTCACGGCATTGTATTTTTCTATAAAAGGCTGTATGCGTGAATCCCAGCCATCACCTTCGGCCTTCACTGCGATCATGGCGTTTTCATAGCTCTTTTTGAAACCGACAGTCGATACGTTGGCCAATTCATTATTGAGCTGCTCGCGCAGTACGCGTCGCTCATTAATAGAAGACATCGAAGTAAAGGCAAAACGATCCATATCAGTTTCTCTGGTGTGCGGTTAAGTAGCTATACGATTAAGCGACTTAGCCTCGTATGTTGATAATGGCTTGCGTCAAGGTGTTATTTGTCTCAATCGCCTTGGCATTCGCCTGGAAGTTACGTTGAGCAGTAATCAATTCCACCAATTCATTCGTCAAATCGACGTTAGCGCGCTCTCTAGCACCAGCACGAATCGTGCCAAAGCCCGCTGCACCGGCTTCACCGTATTTCGCCTCACCAGACTTCGATGTGGCGTAAAAGCTGGCATCACCAATCTGACGTAAACCCGTCGGTGCGGCGAAGTTCGACAAAATAATTTTTGCCAAGGACTTCGTTGTGCCGTTGGAATAGCTTGCGTTCACCAAGCCGTTATCAGCGATATCCACACCAATCAAATCACCTTCAGGGCGACCGTTTTGATCCTGTTTTTTGATAGAGAATGGTGATGAGTAGGAAGTCGATACGCCGTAATCAATAGCAAATTTCAGCGTCGCTCCAGACGTGCCTATAGTGGTGCTCTTGAAATCAATGGCTTGATTCGGTGACAGTAAATCGCCTTTGTTATTAAAAGTTAATTCACCATTGTCGTAAAACACCGGAGCCCACAAGTCGCGTGTTTCATCTTCTGAAAAATCACCGGGATCGGTTGTTTCAGTGCCCTCACGACTGACGTACAGTGGGAAGCCATCATCATTTTTAGCTTGTCTTGGCTCTTGCCACACATTGGTCTTGCCACGCACGCTTTCAAGCCCATCCAGGCCCCAAATGCTATTACCACTAACTTTAAGAAATGAGTTATTGCCTGTGGTACCCGTAGAAATTTTAAAATGCTTGGTACCATTTTCTGCTGACATCACTTCAACTTTGACACCGTTTACAGTGCGACCAAAGTTATCGGCTAATGCGTTAATGCGGTTTTCTAATTCCTGACGAAATCCTTCAATCGTATAGTCAGCTTTAGGCGGCATTTCAATCAGACCAGTCACGTTATCCACCGTCACCACAAATTGGTTGTTGGTTGCATCAACGCGAAATTTATTATCCAGATTCAAACCGATGGTGTCGCCTGTCAGAACTGCAGGCTCTGAGGTCACGCCACGAAATGGTACAGAGGAGGTAGCAACCTGCTCTTTAATCAGACCAAAAAGGCTGTTGGCATTGGCAGACGCACTGGCTATTTGAACGCTGGAAGTATCGCCTGTGGTACCGGATGAAATAGTAAAGCGGCGTGTAGCTTCATCAAACGAGACAAGAGTGCCATAGCGCTGCTCAACCACGGGATTGATCAAATTACCATTAGGAATAACTTTAGCGCCATAACCACCGGTCGAGGAATCTACCAGTGTTTCAGTAGATGTTAAT
>CAYUDI010000056.1:10007-14068 GCA_964443585.1 uncultured Bifidobacterium sp. | reverse complement strand
GTTTTTATCTGGCTTAAACAACAATTGATACACCAGCAGAGCCATCGTTGTCGGGAGCATCCCTGCTTTGAGCTCCTCGACTTGCTTTGCTTGTATGGCCGCCTGCTGCTTTTTCTTTTCAACGCCGGCCAATGCTGCTTGAAGTATCTCAGCGGGAGCTGCTTTGTATCGGCCCTTACCTTTTTTATGAAAATAGATTGGTGCCGAAGCTAGTGTTAATAATAGTCCTGCTGCTTCCTCAGGGCTGGGAGCATGCCCGAAATATTCAACCCCAAGATCAGTAAAACTAAATTCCTGATCGCCTGCTACCTCCCACAAAAAACTAACATCCATTTGACTCGATACGACTGTCGCCTTAGAAATGAGTTCGCTTGGAGTGGGTGTTTCAAATTGCAATAGCACGTCACGCGCACGTACTTTACTGCGCTTACCTGATAGCGTTTCGACTTGAAATGCCTCGCCCTGCTGCGTGAGCACGGCTCCTGCCTTAAAGTCGCCAGATTCTTCAAAAAATAAATTCATTGATGATGATGAGTTAATAGCATGTCTGCGTTAGATCGTTAAATAATCATTGATTTAGTGCTTACAAAATTCAATGATTTCATCCATATAAGCACTGAAATCAGATAAGCCATGGTCACTGCCTTGAATAATTTTATGCCTGGCACCTGGATAGTGGTTCACCATCATCTTCCAATCCAGTACTTCGTCACCCGTGGCCGCCACCAGCAAATATCGCTCTGGGTAAGTTATTTTTTCTATCTGGTATGGTTTTAATTCATAAACATATTCTGGGCGAAAATGAAACTCTTCATCGGTATGCCATGTAGTTTGCATACCTATGTGTTTTTGCAAATCAGCGGCGGGTGTGATGGCAGGATTTAGTAATACTGCGCGAGACGAAAATTCTTCTGCTAACGCAGTTGCGTAATATCCACCAAGCGAGGAACCAATAAGTACAAGCTCATTGGACGGAATACCTAAACACAGGGATCGAGCTAACTGCATCGCGTCTTTCGGAGATACAGGCAATTGCGGGCAAAGAAAATTATCCTCTTTGCCAATTGAATGAAAATACTCTTGCAGCAGGCGTGCCTTGTATGACTGCGGCGATGAACGAAATCCATGCAAATAAAAAACCATCTGACGGTGTCAGTTAGCCAAGATCATGCGGATGCCTGTAGCGCATCGAGCAATTTTTGATGGACGCCACCAAAGCCACCATTACTCATTACTAAGATTGTGTCACCGGGCTTTGCCATTGACGCGACTGCGTCAACGAGTGTTGATAGCTCGTTGTATGTTCGTGCTTTTTCTCCCAGTGGTGCAAGGGCGGCCGCAAGATCCCATCCCAAGGCGTCTTTTCCTTCGCCTTTGGCGCCAAATCCAAATACCAGATCGGCTTCAGATAAGCTGCCTGGCAAAGCATTCTTCATCGTACCCAGCTTCATCGTATTAGAGCGCGGCTCAAGCACTGCCACTATGCGGGAACGACCCACTTTTCTACGCAAGCCTGCCACTGTTGTAGCTATGGCCGTAGGGTGGTGTGCAAAATCATCTATGACGGTAATGTTGTTGACGACCCCACGAATTTCCATGCGCCGCTTAACATTCTGAAAGGTCGATAAGGAATCGATAGCCTGAGTCGGAAGAACGCCAGTATGACGCGCAGCGGCAATTGCAGCTACAGCATTCCATCGATTATGTTCACCGGTTAAATACCAACTCACTGTTCCTTGTCGCTGCCCATTGAGGTAAACATCGAACCGACCATCGTCATGCTCAACCATGCGCCATGTATCGGAGCTGGCATCATTGAACCATTCAACTTCACTCCAGCAACCACGTGCCATTACACGTTTAAGTGATTCTTCCGCACCGTTGGCAATGATTCTGCCAATAGCGGGCACTGTGCGTATCAGGTGATGGAATTGAGTTTCTATTGCCGCCAGATCGGGGAAAATATCTGCGTGGTCATACTCAAGATTATTTAGTATGGCTGTGCGGGGTCGGTAATGAATAAATTTACTGCGCTTGTCAAAAAAAGCCGTGTCATATTCATCCGCTTCAATCACAAAAAACGGAGACTGCGCCGTCGCTCCACCGAGTCTGGCCGAGATACCGAAATTTAATGGAACACCACCAATTAAAAATCCTGGGTTATAGCCTGCTTGCTCTAATATCCAAGCCAGCATGGAGGCTGTGGTGGTCTTGCCATGCGTTCCCGCTACCGCTAGTACCCATTTATCATGCAATATATATTCGCCCATCCACTGCGGGCCGGACATATAAGGCAATCCTCTGTTCATGATGGTTTCCATCAACGAATTACCGCGCGAGACCACGTTGCCGACCACGTATAAGTCAGGCTGTAAACTCAACTGGTGCTGACCGTAACCCTCGATTAACTCTATACCTTGAGCACGCAGTTGTGTGCTCATGGGCGGATATACATTCGCGTCGCAACCGGTAACCTTGTGTCCTGCCTCCTTGGCCAGAACCGCAAGGCCCCCCATGAAGGTACCGCAAATGCCAAGTATGTGAATATGCATGGATGAACAGGTCAAGGTAATCTATGGATTTTACCCGACACTGACACATCGGAAATGCCATTGACGAGCTGGAACGCTCTCTTTTGAAAGCGAAACCTCGTTTTTTTGCTTCACCTACCCTTTGAGTCTTCAATGAACATCAACTTTCCCAATGACGCACAAGCCTTGCGTGCCGAAATAGCCGCCTTAGCCGCGCGCATGATTGCAGAAGATGGTGCCGACTATGGGACGGCCAAACGAAAAGCAGCCAAAATATTACTAGGCAATCAAAAAATCCCAGGTGATGTTCTGCCTGATAACGCCGAGATTGAAGCCGAAGTGCGTGAATACCAATCCCTATTCTTTGGTGAAGAACATACGCAACGTCTGAAGCACATGAGATTGGTTGCTCTTGAAATAATGGAAAAATTAAGTGAGTTTTCTCCGTACTTAACCGGAGCAGTCCTCAATGGCACCGCGGGCGAACATAGCGATATACATATTCAGCTGTTCGCTGAGAGCAGCAAGGATGTTGCTGTTTTTTTATTAAACCATGACATTAATTACGAAGTATCGGAAGCAAATCACTTTCTTCATGCAGGTCGATCACTCGAAATTCTTTCTTTCCTCTGGAAGGGTGAAGCAGTGCACTTAACGCTCTATGAGCAAGACGATCAGCGGCAAATTGCCAAATCCGCTGGTAATCGACGGATAGAAAAAGCCGATCTGAATGCAGTACGCGCTCTAATTAAAGAAAGTCCTACAGAATGAACAAGCGAATTATTTTATTTGTCGCTATTGCAGTGTTATTTACTGTCTTTGGTGCCTATCTATCATTTAAAAATCAACATTCGACAAATCATGTCAATCCCGCAATAACTGCGCTCATGACTGCCAGCCTGCCTGACGCAGAGGGACAAACTCATGCTTTGACGGAATGGCGCGGGAAAATTTTATTGGTTAATTTTTGGGCGACCTGGTGCCCGCCGTGCGTAGCAGAAATGCCGGAACTGGTTGAGCTGCAAAAATCATTTGCGGACAAAAACCTCCAAGTTATTGGCATTGGAGTCGATTCTCCATCGAACATCTTACAATTCACAAAAAAACACCAAATTAGTTACCCTATCCTTGTGGCTGGTATGCAGGGGACGGAACTGTCGCGCGATCTGGGTAATCTGGCTGGGGGCTTACCCTTTACCGTCCTGATAGGCTCGGACGGTCAAATCCTTCAAACCTATCTTGGTCGTCAAATCAGACTTAACTAAGCACTGATTTATTACCCATTTTATGAATTCCTCAAGCCGCTGCGCAGCATAGGACTAAACAATTCGCCGACGAACACTGGTGGTCATTGATAAGCATGGAATTATTTACGCTTGCTTCCTATGCCTTTTGGCGCGAAAATGTAGCCTTCTTCGCGAATTAGCGGCCTAAAAATGGCAAAAAACCTTCTTCTTGTTAACGGCCCCAACCTTAATCTGCTCGGCACTCGTGAGCCTGAAGTCTATGGCTCAACTACGTTGACGGAGA
>CAYUDI010000056.1:0-9997 GCA_964443585.1 uncultured Bifidobacterium sp. | reverse complement strand
GCAAGCTAAGCAAACAGCCAACGCAGCTGGTGCGAGTCTGGTGTGCTTTCAGAGTAACCATGAAGGAGCGCTGATAGATAGAATTCACGCAGCCAAAACCGAAGGCATAGACGCCATCGTTATTAATCCAGCGGGCTTCACTCACACCAGCGTCGCCCTAAGAGATGCCCTTACAGGAGTGAACCTCCCCATTATCGAAGTCCACATTTCCAATGTTCACAAGCGCGAATCATTCAGACACCTATCCTATGTCTCTGGTATCGCCGAAGGTGTTATTTGTGGCTTCGGTGTTGATGGCTACCGTATCGCCATCGAATTTGCTATTAAAAAGCTATAATTAGGGCTTATTTAGCATTTAACCTGCAGCAATTGCCCATTTCGCTTTAGACTGAAAAATGGATTTGTCGCTCAACATTAACCCGCTAACGGACATCGAATGGATTTACGAAAGCTCAAAACCTTAATCGATCTGGTCGCTGAATCAGGTATCTCCGAATTGGAAGTCACCGAGGGGGAAAGCAAGGTCAGGATCGTCAAGGGAGCGCTTCCAGGTCAGAACCAAATGGTGATGATGCCCGCACCAGCAGGCCCCTCCGCACCCTATTCAGCAGCACCAGTAATGCAACCTACAGCCGCTGTAGAGCCTGCACCTGCCGAAGTTACTGGCCATGTGGTGAAGTCGCCTATGGTAGGCACGTTCTACCGTTCATCGGCGCCAGGAGCAGCACCCTTTGTGGAAATCGGCTCCAGCGTCAAAGAAGGAGAAACAGTGTGCATTATTGAGGCAATGAAACTTCTCAATGAAATAGAAACAGATGCCGCTGGCGTAATTAAACAGATACTTGTTGAAAATGGTCAGCCGGTCGAATACGGTCAGCCGCTGTTCATCATTGGCTAACTTGCTCTACCGCTCCCGGCAGCACTGCCACCATCCGCGGACAGCAGACGATAACGCCAAGCTGGCGTCGACAAAGGGCTAAGCTTTTATGTTTGAAAAAATTCTCATTGCGAATCGTGGTGAAATTGCGTTGCGCATTCAACGTGCCTGCCGCGAAATGGGCATCAAGACGGTGGTAGTTCACTCTGAGGCTGACCGTGAAGCCAAGTACGTCAAACTGGCAGACGAATCTGTCTGCATAGGACCGGCCGCTTCGGCACAGAGTTATTTATCTATGCCTGCCATCATTAGTGCCGCCGAGGTTACTGACGCTGAAGCCATTCATCCAGGCTACGGATTCCTCTCTGAAAATGCCGACTTTGCTGAGCGAGTTGAGCAATCTGGTTTTGTATTTATTGGGCCGCGGCCAGAATCCATACGCCTCATGGGCGATAAGGTATCTGCCAAACAGGCGATGATAAAAACCGGCGTTCCTTGTGTGCCTGGATCCGAAGGTGCGCTGCCCGATGATCCGAAAATTATTATTCAATCTGCACGTCGCATCGGTTATCCGGTAATCATCAAAGCCGCTGGTGGTGGTGGTGGTCGGGGTATGCGCGTGGTTCATACTGAAGCTGCATTACTCAATGCAGTGACCATGACCAAAGCTGAAGCCGGTGCTGCATTCGGCAATCCAGAGGTCTACATGGAAAAGTATCTGGAGAATCCGCGCCACGTGGAAATTCAGGTGCTGGCCGACGAATTCAAAAATGCTGTCTGGCTGGGCGAGCGTGACTGCTCCATGCAACGCAGACACCAAAAAGTGATAGAGGAAGCGCCAGCTCCTGGCATCCCACGTAAATTGATTGAGAAAATTGGTGATCGTTGCGCCGAAGCCTGCCGCAAGATAGGCTATCGTGGTGCTGGCACCTTTGAGTTCCTGTATGAAGCGGGTGAGTTTTATTTCATCGAGATGAACACCCGCATACAAGTTGAGCATCCGGTCACAGAAATGATTACAGGTATCGACCTGGTGCAAGAGCAAATACGTATCGCTTCAGGTGAAAAACTGCGTTTTCGCCAAAAAGATATTGTGCTCACCGGGCACGCTATCGAATGCCGAATTAATGCGGAAGACCCCTTCAAGTTCACTCCATCACCAGGCCGTATCCAATCCTGGCATGCGCCTGGTGGTCCTGGAATACGCGTTGATTCACATGCGTATGCAGGATATTACGTACCCCCCAACTACGATTCCATGGTGGGCAAAGTCATTGCCTATGGCGCAACCCGCGATCAAGCGATACGTCGCATGCAAATTGCGTTGTCCGAGATGGTGGTCGAGGGTATACAAACGAATATTCCTTTGCACCGCGAGCTCATGGAAGATGCGCGCTTTGCTGAGGGCGGCACCAATATCCATTATTTAGAGCAGAAACTTGCTAACAAAAAAAATTAAGCAGCCACGATGAGCTGGACAGAAATCGTCCTTGAAGTGCCGCGTCAGCAGGCCGAACATGTATCGGATGCACTAATGGAAGTTGGGGCCTTATCGGTATCGGTAGAAGATGCCAACGAGGGTACCGATGCTGAACAGCCTTTGTTCGGTGAACCCGGCATGGAACCTACCGAGCATGCTTGGGAAAATAGTCGTGTCTTAGCACTCATTAATGCCAGCGATGATCCAGCCGAACTGGTGCACCAAGCATGCGCGATGTGCGACCTCGACGACGTATTGACTTTTGAACTGCGCACGGTTGCCGATCAAGATTGGGTACGTCTGACCCAATCGCAATTTGAACCTATACGCATAGGAAAAAACATCTGGGTGGTTCCGAGCTGGCATGATGCCCCCGAACCTAACGCACTCATTTTAGAACTTGATCCTGGACTCGCCTTCGGTACCGGCAGTCACCCAACCACCAAGCTGTGCATGGAATGGCTGGAAGTAAACATACGTGCGTCTCAATCGGTGCTTGATTATGGCTGCGGGTCAGGTATTTTGGCCATGCTTGCAAAGAAGGTCGGAGCACAGAAGGTCGATGGTGTTGATATTGATCCGCAAGCCATTATTTCTGCACGCGAAAATACCGAGCGCAATCACTGTGACGTTACGTTCTTTCTCCCCGAAGACTTTGCCTCCGCACGGCCAGAGGTACGCTATGACGTGGTGGTAGCCAATATTTTGTCAGGGCCACTCAAAGTAATGGCGCCTATGCTTACGGGTCGCGTAGCCGATGGAGGATGGCTGGTGCTTTCAGGTGTGCTGGCGCGTCAGGCCGAGGAAGTCATCGCGTGCTATCAAAGCTGGATACAACTCAGCGTTAGCGCGGAGTTCGAAGGATGGGTTGCTCTGGCTGGAACAGCCCCCAATAGATTAAGATAGCACGTCATGTTCGTTACCCGTTGCCCACATTGCCAAACACGCTTTCGCGTCACACCTTCTCAGCTAGAGCTGCGAGAGGGCATGGTTCGCTGCGGTGCGTGTCGCGAGCTATTTAATGGTCAAGATCAGCTAGAGAGTAGCGCCGACCCTAGCGCTGGCCACAGCACTGTCTACACCGAGGCCGCTGAGACGACCACGACCGACGATACCGATGGTCGCATGACGCTGGTTGATTTTGGCTCCTTGCGTGCAGCCAAGCCTAGCTCTCCATCCACTATGCAGCATGAGCTTGACGCTCTCTCTAAAGCCATCACAGATTTGCAGAGCAAGCCTTGGGAAACCACGCAAGAAGCTGAGCTCGACAGCGAACCGCCAACTATGGTGGCAACCACGCCCACGCCGCTATTTGTTGAAGAAGCCAGAAAGCGTGAGCAAAGCGCAAATTCATGGAAATGGCTGCTGTGGCTAGGCATCCCTTTTCTACTCATTGCCCTGCTGCTGCAACTGGGTTATTTTTTTAGAGCTGACATTGCGGCACGTTCTCCCGAGGCTGGGCGCTATCTGCGAGCTATATGTACGCGAGTGGGCTGCCAAGTACGCCTGCCTGAACACATAGATTTGATATCACTGGAGTCGAGTCAATTACAACCCGTGGCAGATCATCCTGGTCAGTTCGTACTCACTGCGTTAATTCGCAATCAAGCCAACACCGTCCAAGCCTGGCCCTCCATTGAGCTGCAATTAAAAACCGACGTCGGGCAGATTCTTGTTCGTAAGGTATTTAGCCCTATTAACTATCTCAATCCAAACGAGGTTAAAAAAGGGATTGCCGCTCGTGCGGAACAAGAAATTCAAATTAATTTTGAACTCAGCGGCGAATTTCCTGGCGGGTTCAGTACTAGCCTGTTCTACCAATAAGTTCTTCTACTTCTGTTCATTAAACTGAGACAGCATCAAAACTAACAATAAGACACCATGACTTCACTGATCTGCGGCTCGATGGCCTTCGATACCATCATGTCCTTCCACGGACGTTTTTCCGAAGCACTTCTTGCTGACCAACTTCACAAAATAAACGTCGCTTTTCTTGTTCCGGGTATACGGCGCGAATTTGGCGGGTGCGCCGGTAACATCGCCTACAACTTAAAACTGCTTAATGGTGACCCTTTAATCATGGCCACTGTAGGTAAAGATGGTGGCAGCTACCTTGATCGCTTGGATAAATTAGGCATTAGTCGTCGCTGCATACGCCATATCGACGATGCCTATACAGCGCAGGCATTTATTACTACTGATGCAGACAGCAATCAGATTACTGCGTTTCATCCTGGCGCCATGGGTAACTCTCACTTAAACAAGATCGAAGATGCTGGAAAAGTAAAGCTGGCCATCGTCGCTCCTGATGGGCGAGATGGCATGATTGAACACGCTAAAGATTGCGCGCGCTTGGGTGTGCCGTTTATCTTTGATCCCGGCCAGGGGCTGCCCATGTTCAGCGGCGAGGAACTCATTCATTTTATAGAGCTAGCTACCTATGTTGCCGTCAACGACTACGAAGCCGAGTTACTCACTGAACGCACAGGCCTCTCACTGGAGCAAGTAGCTGAACGTGTGTCTGCTCTGGTCGTTACGCGTGGCGAGCAAGGTGCAGAAATTTATACCAGCGCTGGCCGGTTTGATATTCCAGTGGTGCGTGTTGATGAGGTCGTCGACCCCACAGGTTGTGGAGATGCCTTTCGGGCAGGCATGCTGTACGGATTAAGTAACGATATGGATTGGATGACTATCGGACGACTATCTTCATTGATGGGCGCGATCAAGATTGCAAGCCAGGGAGGGCAAAACCATGCTCCTACGCTGGGTGAAATTCAAGAACGATTCCACAAAGAATTTGGCTACAACTTTTAACCGTCATCTTTTGAATCAGACGATGGCTGTGTCAGTTTGTAAGCCATCGTCTTAACAATAAGGCGGCACAATCAGCGTAATAAATCTTCTAACTGATCAATTGCCATTTCCGTACGCACTTCTAAAATCTTTTGACGACTGCCGTGGCCGCGACTGACATCTACATCTCGCTTAGCCACCTTTAGACGCTCGGCCATTAAATTAATCAACGCCTCATTGGCTTTGCCATCCACTGGTGGAGCATGCAACCTAATCTTGAGCGCACCCTCAACTACCCCAGAAATTTCTGTTCGTGATGCATTGGGCTGAACATGAACCACTATTCGTAAGCGCTCTCCATGACGACTGCACCAGGGACGTTCCATCAAACCAGACCAAACAACACACTATCTGAAACAAACAAGGCTACCCTCAGCAACAAAAAAGCCACAATGGGCGAAAGATCAACACCGGCAATCGGGGGAATGAAGCGCCGCAACGGTCGCATAAGCGGTTGATTTAGTGCGCGCACCACAGGTGCGAGCGGGGCATCTGGGTTGACCCAACTAAAAATGACTTCCATAAACAGAAGTCCGATAAAGCCGTAGAGTATCCAATGTATCAGCGTATGAAGCGTCAGTATCAGCCACGACTCAAAGGCAAATCCAGAGCGTATACCTAGCCCAATAGCTACAGACACCATAGCAACGAATACACTACCCAGCAGGCTGGACCAATCAAATCCTCCAACGCCTGGCACAACCCTACGCAGCGGCAGCACCAGCCAATCGGTCATACGAAACATGAATTGACCAAGCGAGAACGGTGGGCGCACTCGCACCGCTTGCATCCAAAAACGCAATAGCAAGATGGCTGCAAGCAAGGTGGATACTGTATCTGTGATCAGATTTAAGATGCTGGCAACCAAAATCCACCCTTAGTGATAAATTTTAATCTGAAAAAATTCTTCTCCAGACACTTTAACCAACAAGAAAAAAATCCCGCGGCAGATCCTGAATCTGCTGCGGGATATTTTCGACTGACTCTGCACTAGTGCATTCAGGTCAGGGACGCACGCCAGTAGGAAAAGGCCATGCAGCAGCCGGACTGAGTACGGTCTTGATAGTCGATGCAGACGCTGGCGCTGGCGTAGGTGCTGGCGCAGGTTTGTGAGCAACGACTTTCTTGGGGGCTGCCTTCTTAGGCGCTACTTTAGTCGGCGCAGCCTTTGGGGGTGCGGCCTTCTTGGGTGCTGCCTTTTTAAGTAGCGGTTTTTTTGCTGCCGGCTTCTTACTTACTGCTTTCTTTACCGCTGGCTTCTTGGCTACTGGCTTCTTAGTTGCAGCTTTTTTCGCAGCAGGCTTTTTCGCCACGACTTTTTTAGCGACTGCCTTGACAGCTTTTTTCGCGGCAGGCTTCTTCTTCGCCACGACTTTTTTAACAGCTTTCTTCGCGACAGGCTTCTTCTTCGCTACCGTTTTTTTGGCGACTTTCTTGACCGCCTTCTTCGCGACTGGCTTCTTCTTAGCCACTACTTTTTTGACGGCTTTCTTCGCGACGACCTTCTTTTTGGCGACCGCCTTCTTTGCTACCGGCTTGTTTTTGGCAGCCGGCTTCTTTTTGGCTGCGGTTTTCTTCTTAGCTGTTGCCATTTCTTTCTCCTTCACGTGATCACGTGTCACAAGGTACAAAAGGGAAACCCGTCTGAACCCTTTGGGCCAAGCGGGTTATTCATCGGAACAAACCGTCTGTGGGTTTGCGCTAATGAATGGGTTGTTCACCGAACTGCCATTCTCGCGTTTGGCTCAGTCCAGCATCTGGTCGGCAGCACACTCAGTCAGCTTTGCCTACTGTAGCGGTATCGGATCACGTAAACCGAACGGCGCCTTCAGCAAGGGCAACTAACCAAGCCTCACACCAGCCAAAAAAACGCCGGCCAAAAGGCCGGCGCTGAAATACATTTACAAAAAGAAGAACCCAAAGTGTGAAGAGTACACGTCCCAGCCCGTTTGAATGGGCCAAAAAGGGCAACGTAATAATTCGTAGGACCCAGTACTTTCCATCAACTCAGGTGATCACCTTTCCGCTCATAGCTTTCCTACTTCAAAGACACGTCATCATTCCCAGTTCAGCGCTCCACCCGTCTGATACTCAATGACTCGTGTCTCGAAGAAGTTACGCTCTTTCTTCAAATCGATCATCTCGCTCATCCATGGGAAAGGATTCTCTTCCTGTGGGAACAAGGCCTCCAAACCTATCTGTTGTGCTCGGCGGTTCGCGATAAACCGCAGGTAACCTTTAAACATAGGCGCATTTAATCCAAGCACACCACGCGGCATTGTATCCTCTGCGTAGCGATATTCCAACTCTACTGCTTGCAAAAATAGTGTCTTGATCTCTTCTTTGAACGCAGACGTCCAAAGATGGGGGTTTTCTAACTTGATGGTGTTGATCAAATCAATCCCAAAATTGCAGTGCATGGACTCATCTCGCAGTATGTACTGATACTGCTCGGCTGCACCCATCATTTTATTCTGGCGACCTAGAGCCAATATCTGAGTGAAGCCGACGTAAAAGAACAGTCCTTCCATCAGACACGCAAAAACGATCAAAGATTTCAGTAGTTTTTGGTCATTCTCGGTAGTGCCGGTGGTGAATGCCGGATCTGTCAGGGTCTCGATAAAAGGGATCAGGAACTCATCTTTGTCCCGAATTGATTTGACCTCGTGATAAGCATTGAATATCTCGCCCTCTTCAAGACCCAGCGACTCGACAATGTACTGATAGGCGTGGGTGTGTATCGCCTCCTCAAAAGCCTGACGCAATAAATACTGACGACACTCGGGAGCCGTAATGTGGCGGTAGGTACCCAACACGATATTATTGGCCGCTAACGAGTCTGCAGTGACAAAAAAACCGAGATTGCGCTTCACCAACCTACGCTCATCTTCCGTTAAGCCATTGGGGTTTTTCCACAGCTCGATATCGCGCTGCATGTTGATTTCCTGTGGCATCCAGTGGTTTGCACAACCCGCAAGATACTTGTCCCATGCCCACTTGTACTTGAATGGCACCAGCTGATTAACGTCGGTCTGGCCGTTGATAATACGCTTATCAACCGCTTGCACCCGCTCCGTGGCTTCGGCTTTGGCGGCCGGGCGCGCCAGAATTCCCCCATCAAGCGGCGTATCGACGTGCGCAGAAAACGACGGCGCCGTAGGAACCGCTTGTAAATGCGGGCGAGGTTGTGCCGGCGCACGAGGAGCTACGGTTTCATCATCCCAAGAGAGCATGTGTATGTCCTTCAAACTTTAATCGTTAATCGTTACGCAGTAGTTAGTTGCGGCTGGTTGGGCATGAACAATGACGTTCAAGCCCAACCGTTTTCATTTACTGACAAGCTTCACATTCGTCGAAACCAGGATCGCCCGGCCGCATCACGCACGCAGGACCGTCCATCTCGGCCTGAGAGGCGGACGTTGCAGCAGACATGTCTGACGATACCGCGTTCAAGGCTCCCGTTTTACTGGTTGATTTTTCAGCATGGGTTGCGCCTATCGTACGCAGGTAATACGTGGTCTTCAGTCCACGCAACCACGCCAGCTTATAGGTTTCATCAAGCGTCTTACCAGAGGCGCCCGCCATATAAATATTGAGTGATTGCGCCTGATCTATCCATTTCTGACGACGTGAAGCCGCTTCGACCAACCACGACGGATCCACTTCGAATGCCGTTGCATATAGCTCGCGGAGTTCTTGTGGAATGCGGTCTATGCGAGCAAGACTGCCATCAAAATATTTTAGGTCAGCGATCATGACTTCATCCCACAGGCCACGCGTCTTCAAATCACGAACCAAGTATTCATTAATCTCCGTAAATTCACCCGAGAGATTAGATTTCACGTACAGATTCTGATACGTAGGCTCAATACAGGCTGATACGCCGATGATGTTCGAAATAGTAGCTGTAGGTGCAATCGCAACGCAGTTTGAATTGCGCATGCCGTGCTGCTTGATACGTGCGCGCAAGGCTGACCAATCCATCGTTTCTGACGTATCGACTTCGAGATAACCACCACGTTCTTCAGCTAAAAGCTTTAAGGAATCCTGCGGCAAAATACCTCTATCCCACAGTGAGCCTCGATAAGAGCTATAGGTTCCCCGCTCTTCTGCTAATTCCGTCGATGCGGTGTAAGCGTAATAACAAACCGCTTCCATAGAACGATCCGCAAACTCAACCGCCTCTTTTGAAGCGTAAGGGATACGCATCACATGCAAGCAATCCTGAAAACCCATGATGCCCATACCGACAGGGCGATGGCGCAAATTAGAATCGCGCGCTTTTTTAACTGCGTAGTAATTAATATCAATAACGTTGTCGAGCATGCGCATCGCTGTGCGTATCGTTTGATGCAGCTTCTCGTGATCGAGCTTGCCGTCTTTCATATGCGCAGGCAAGTTGATCGATCCGAGATTACAAACAGCGATTTCGGCGTCGTTGGTATTGAGCGTGATTTCAGTACATAAATTCGAGCTGTGCACGACACCCACATGCTGCTGAGGAGAACGGATGTTGCATGGATCTTTAAACGTGATCCATGGATGACCGGTCTCAAACAACATAGAAAGCATCTTGCGCCACAGATCAAGCGCTTGCACCTTCTTGAATAATTTGAGCTCGCCATTGGCAGCCTTCGCCTCGTAGCCACAATAGGCTATCTCAAAGGCCTTACCAAATTTATCGTGCAGATCCACAACATCCGAAGGTGAAAACAAGGTCCATTCGCCCTTTTCCATCACGCGCTTCATGAACAAATCAGGAATCCAGTTCGCTGTGTTCATGTCGT
>CAYUDI010000055.1:6894-14092 GCA_964443585.1 uncultured Bifidobacterium sp. | reverse complement strand
TCATCAAACGCCATCCACAACGCTAACCAACGCGACATTTCACGCGTGGTCTGAAATGCTTGCAGTGACGCTGGATCCGCACGACGCTCTGCATCAAGCACGCTTTGCACACGCGACAAATATAGTTGACCGTAAGCCCTGTCCTGGTAATCCGTCACTCTGGCTAAGCCTAAGCTCAGCATGTCCATTATTTCTATTGGAAAGCCTGACAGCTCTGGTAATTTTTTTTCGGTATCACCAATCAAATTGATCAGTTGCTGTGCTTGTGCAGCTTGCTGGTTTTTTTGTGCAATCATTTGCCAAGCTGATGCAAAGCCATGCAGGCTGGCTTGCGCGCCACGCCCGCCTTCGCGTATGACTTCTTCACACAAAGCACGATCGAATGGCAGCACACCACTCGATGCCAACGCACCCAACATGACAGCACTCACCACGGTGGCATTATCAGCCGCCACACGCTGCATATCGAAGGCATGATGCACGCGACTAACTGACTGCACCAGCGCAAGCAACGCGGTGGTGTCGAGCCGACCGTCTCCGATAATCGTGCGTTCAGCCGTGGTGAGGGTGCGCGACGTCGAGGTAATAAACACCGTGCGATCTGACGAAGGCAAACCATTGCTTGCGCATCGCGCTGCTTCTAACAACTCTGAAGCAATTACCACATCGAGCGCACCCGGAATTGGATTCAAGCTAAACACAGGTTTGCGCCCTGCGAGCTGATCAGTTAAAACAGGGTATAACTCGAAAAAATAGGTGGTTGCACCGGTGCGTTGAGCAACGCCGGGAATTGAGGTGGCTTGTGCTGGGTAACCTGCTTTGCGTGCGATATCCATTAACCAATCGCTCAATACACCACCACCCTCACCACCTAAGGCGCAAATTAATACCGATAAAGGACGTGCGGCATGATTAGTAGAATTGATCATGGTTGTCACGCTCATGCCGGCTGCAACAAGCGCAGCATGCGTTGCCTGACAGCCGATACAAGTTTTTCATACCAATGAGGATTTTGTATGACTTCGGCCCGATAAAAACTCGGGCACAAGGTCGCTGCATGGGCGTTTTCACCGCACAGACCACAACCAACGCAACCATCAATAACCGTCGCTACCGGATCAACTTTGAGTGGGTCGGGGTTGTCTTTGAGTGTGAGAGTAGGACAGGCCGACAATCGTATACACGCATGATCACCATTGCAGACATCGTCATCAATGCCGTATTTCACACGCATGACGCGCTGACCGCGTGACAATAAATCCGCTAGCCAAGGGCGTATGCGACGTTGACGTTCTAGTTGGCATTCGCCTTCGGCGATGATGACTTTTAAACCATTGAAGTCGGTGGTGAGTGCTTCTTTGAGTACATCACGCATAGTGGCTACCCGATAGGAATGCACGGTACGCATCCACTTGACACCAATACCTGCGAGGGTATCTTCTATGGTTCGATTATTTGCAGTCAAGCTGGCTAGCTTGTCATGTGCTTGCGTTTTTGATTGCAGATTAGGTGTAGAAATAATATCTTGCGTGCCGGTGGCCGAGGTGTAGCCATTTTTAAAAATCAACAACACCGCATCATCACCATTAAATAGTGCTGATTGCACGCCGGTGAGTAAACCGTTATGCCAAAAACCGCCATCACCCATAATCGACAGCACGCGTCGTTGCATCATCGGTGATACACCTGCCCGGCTGGCTAAACTCATGCCATAACCGAGTATGGAATGCCCCATAGAAAACGGTTCGAAGGTCGCAAACGAATGACACCCAATGTCGGCCGCAATATGAACTTCACCGACATCTTTTTGCGCTAACTTCAGTGCTGAGAATACGGGACGCTCTGGACAGCCTATGCAAAAACCCGGTGGGCGTGCCGGCAAGGTTTGATCAAGCTTGGATGCCATGCTGTTTCTACGCGCTGCTGTGGCATCGAGTACAGCCTTGACTTGCGTGGTGTCGATGAATGGTAAATGCCGCGCAAAAAACTGCTGCAATCCACCCATCATGATTTCAGGTGTGAGTTCACCTGCCACAGGCAACATATCTTTGCCATGCAAGCGTGTAGGTAATTCACGTCTGTTTAATAGCGTTGCTATTTCTTGTTCTATGTATTCCGGTGCGCCCTCTTCCAATACCAGCACCGCTTTTTTATTTTCTACAAAGTGCGCGATTTGATCGGGTACTAAGGGATAGGTCACATTCAATATAAGTAATGGCACCTGCGTCGGGCCAAACGCATCGGCCAGACCAAACTGCTGTAATGAACGCAGCAAAGCATTACTCAACCCACCTTGAACGATGATGCCTACGGAGTCATGCTCGCCAGCGTGTAATTCATTTAGCTTGTGGTCAAGTATGTACTGACGTGCTGCAGGTAGGCGTTGTTCTATCTTGCGTTTTTCATGCCCAAACGTCACAGGGGGGTGAGCCAAGCGTGAGTAATTAAATGGGGCTGGCTCACTCATGAGTGATTTTGTTGAAACAGATGCCGTGCGATTGTCTTTGCACACAAAACTGCCACGTACATGACAAGCACGTATACGCAACTCCATCATGGCCGGCATGTTCGACGCTTCCGACATGGCAAACGCATGCTCCACCATATCGACCATGACAGACAATTCCGGACGGGGGTCTAGCAGCAGCATGCAGGATTTCATGGCATAGGCATGGGTGCGTTCCTGCACTACCGATGCGCCCTCGCCATAATCCTCACCTATCACCATCAACACACCACCTGTGACGCCGGGAGACGATAGGTTAGCCAAAGCATCCGCTGCAACGTTGGTACCGACGATGGACTTCCAGGTCACCGCACCACGCACCGGATAATGTATAGACGCCCCCAGCATGGCCGCGGCTGAGGCTTCATTCGAGCACGCCTCAACCCGCACTCCCAATTCGCCCACCAGCTCCCGCGCCTGCACCATCACATCGAGCAAGTGGGAGACCGGCGCACCCTGATAACCGCCTATATAACTGACGCCTGATTGCAGCAAAGCCTTGGTAATGGCCAATATCCCCTCACCATGGAATACATCACCCTCACCGAGGGTGAGTTGTTGGATTTGCTTCTTGAAGGAAATTTCCATTATGAAAGGCGGGTAAGCGCTGCTAAAACCGGCTAGGAAAGGCTCTGCCCAAATAAATTGACGGGAAGAAACCCACGAAACTAAGCCACATGATAATCGGTCTCTACCCAAGTGAATACCTGAATCCTGAGCCGATTCGGGAGCGTCTGCCCTGGCCCAAACAGACCAAATAAATGTCAAAAAAAGCAAGCAAAAAGAAAAATTTGCTCTTCGGCAAACCTAGCTATATTATCCGGTCTAAATTGTGACTAATTAGTATTTATTCATTTAAATTGCTGTCTATTAAGACTCCTAAAGGAGAACCGAATGTTAATGTCTACCCAAGCCAGTCGCTATGCTCACATGCTGCTCAAAGCACGTGATGCGGGTACGCTCATGGCGCCCCTGACCGACGAAACCGCTCTCAGTCTTGAAGATGCCTACGATATTGCCAAGTGCATACTTGATGCTCGCATCGCGCAGGGTGACGTGCCGGTGGGCCGCAAGATCGGTTTTTCCAACCGAAACATGTGGCCACTGTATGGAAAGTCGGCGCCTTTGACTGGGCCTATATGGTCAACTTTGTACGATAGCTCAGTTCATTTCGCTCATGACAACAAGGCCCTGCACAAACTGACTAAAGCGCAGCAGCCACGCATAGAACCTGAATTGGTGTTCAAATTGGCCCGCACACCCGAGCCCGATGTGGACCTCGAAGGTTTAGGCGACTGTTTGGAATGGATGGCTCACGGTTTTGAAATCGTTGTTTGCCCGTTTCGTAACTGGCAGTTTGAGCCAGCCGATGCGATTGCCGCCTTTGGTTTGCACAGAGCGTTAATAGTCGGCGAACCCAAGATGCTTTCACGCGAAAGTAAGCGACGTTTGCACACCGTGTTAGCGGGTGCATCAATTTCTCTCTCTCGCTCCACTTCTGAATCAAGTGGACTGTGTGCTGCAGGTTTTGCTAAAGATGTGATGGACAGCCCACTGCACGCCTTACTGGCACTGCATCAAGAACTGCAACAGCAAAACCAATTCAAGCCATTGGAAGCAGGTGAGTTAATCACTACAGGCAGTTGGACCGATGCACTCCCGGTAAAACGTGGCGAAGTATGGTCTAGCGCTTTTTCGCAATTGAATTTGCCGGGTTTAAATCTGTCGTTGACGTAAAACGATTCAAGGTCGCGCTAAGCTTACTGCTTAGCGCGGAAATACTGGTGTACGTTTTTCTTTGAATGCGAGTACACCCTCAGGGAAGGTATCGCGGTCTATCAACTCTTTCTGGCGCGCCCGTTCATAGTCCAGTTGCTGTTGCAATGTATTGGACAACGACTGATCAAACAGTGCACGCGTTTCTAATGCCGCATGAGCAGGCAAACTGGCTAATCGCTTAGTGATGGTATCGGCTTCTGCCGCCAGTTTATCGTCATCCACGCACGACCAAATCATGCCCCACGCAGCGGCTTGTTCGGCACTCACACGATTGCCTAATAGTGTCATCGCTGCGCTGCGCCCCACACCTATTAAACGCGGTAGCAACCAGCTACTGCCCATGTCGGGAACTATACCCAGTGACGTCATGAACGGCAAATACACATAGGTGGAACGGGCCGCAATCACTATGTCTGCTGCAAAAGCTATTCCTACGCTGCCACCCGCGACTGGGCCGTTAAGTATGGTCAATACAGGAAACGGCAATTCGCGTAAGTCGGAGATTAATCGATTGTGACGCGTGCGCATTTGTATATCTGTCCATTCGCCACGCGTTAAATCACCTACGTGTGTTTGCTCGGCATTCATGATGGAGAGATCTGCTCCGGCAGAAAATGCTTTGCCAGCACCCGTGAGTTGAAGTACACGCACGGTTTTGTCAGCGCGTAAACGATCAAAGGCATCAAATAATCCATCCATGACTGCAATCGATAACGCATTTAATCGTGCGGGCTCATTTAACGTGAGTCTCGCTACGCCATCATTGATCGTTAGAAGCACGGCATCATTAGAACTCATGGTTAGGCCTTATTGATTGTTTTTAAATACCGGCACACGTTTTTGCAAATTTGCCGTGACCGCTTCTATCTGATGCTCAGCACCCAGCAACCGGGATTGCTCATCTGCCTCGGCCAGTAATAAATCCTGATCTGATGCGATAGTCCACTGCCCCATCAAACGCTTGGCAGCGCGCAATGCCGTCGGACTTTTTTGACACAACTCGTTAGCCATCGTCATTGCCACCGCCAAAGGATCATCCACAACACGAGTGGCTAGCCCTATTGATACGGCTTCAGCAGCATCGACAATTCTGCCGGTAAAAATTAATTCGCGCGCTATATCGTCGCGTACCAAGCCGCGCATTAGCACCATGCCGGCCATGTCAGGTATCAAACCCCATTTGATTTCCATCACCGACATACGCGCCTCTGGTGCCATCAAGCGTATATCCGCACCCAACGCTATTTGTATGCCGCCACCAAATGCCACACCATGGATCGCGGCAATGACAGGAACTGCAATATCGCGCCACACCATGGCTACACGTTGAAATCGATTCGAGTCGCCATGCGTACGTTCTTGTAAGTTGGATACGACAGACTGAGTCTGATCTGATTGCATCTGCAACAAGCTATCAAGATCTATACCTGCACAAAAAGCACGGCCCTCACCACGCACAACCACTGCTCGAATCTGACTATCATTAACTAAGGATTCACCAACTCGTATGAGTTCATCGATTAATTCGGGCGATAGCGCATTCATTTTGTCCGGTCGGCTCAAGACGCATTCTGCTATTCCTTGCGGATGATGAATTAGTTTTACCAGTTCTGTCATGTGCTTATCGTTTCAATTAAATAGCGTTTGTGGCACGACACGCTGCAATTACCGATTCATCGATACCCCAATCGTGCAAGATCTCATGGGTATGCTGACCCGCGCTGGCAACTGAGCCAGGCATTGGCGCCGGTGTGCGCGAAAACCTCGGTGCGGGCGCGGGTTGTGTCACATCATCTACGCGAATAAATGTTTGCCTTGACTGATTATGCGGATGCGTTGCTGCTTCATCCCAATCTAGCACTGGAGCAAAACAGGCATCACTACCTTCCAGCAAATCACACCATTCATCGCGTGTTCGCGTCATAAAGATAGCCGCCATTTTTGCTTTAAGCGCTGGCCACTGAGTTTCATCGTGTTGCGTATCAAATGCCGGATCGGTTGCACCGATTTTTTCTCGCAACAACGCATAAAACTTGGGCTCTATTGCGCCGACGCTGACATACTTGCCATCAGCGCAGCGATAGTTATCATAGAAATGCGCAGCACCATCGAGAAAATTCGCATATCGCTCTGCTTTCCATGATCCACCTTCTTTAAAACCGCGGAACATGGCCGTGAGTAGTGCGGTGCCATCGGTCATTGCCGCATCAATTACTTGCCCCTGCCCAGATTGTTTTGTTTCAAGTAAAGCGCACACTATGCCAAACGCGAGCATCATGCCGCCACCACCAAAGTCACCTACTAAATTAAGTGGAATTGGCGGCGGTGTTACAGGATCGTTTCCCATCGCATGCAAAGCACCCGATAACGCCACATAATTGACATCATGACCTGCCGCATGTGCCAGCGGCCCGTACTGGCCCCAACCTGTCATGCGTCCATACACCAGACGTGGGTTGTGTTGTAAGCAGACGTCAGGCGACAAACCTAAACGCTCCATCACACCGGGGCGAAATCCTTCTATTAACCCATCCGCTTTTGCGATCAACGACAGCATGAGATCGACGGCACCTGCTTGTTTTAAATTTATCGCAAGTGAACGACGTCCTCGGGCCATGACATCAAACCGTGTATCCAGCAAATTCAGTGTAGGGGTACTATTTTTGGCATGGATACGAATGACCTCAGCACCCATATCAGCCAATAGCATGGCGCAAAAAGGGCCCGGGCCCAACCCGACAAATTCGATTAATCTCACCCCTGCGAGTGGACCTTGACTACCAACGCTCATCGTTTTGCTTGCGGTATTGTCTGCGCGATTAGTGGTATTCATACACGTTTACGTTAGGCGCGGATAATTGGTGGGATGGATGTGGGGTATGAGAAGCAGAACGTGTCAGGGATACGCAGGAA
>CAYUDI010000055.1:0-6884 GCA_964443585.1 uncultured Bifidobacterium sp. | reverse complement strand
CGTACTACTTTAGATTGAACAAGCGTATGCCCGTTTCATCCAGCACGCGCTGATCTTTTCTGGCAGCCGCAGCGGCATCATTGCGGGCTTCTCGCTCCACCATAGCTTCCATTTTGGCTTGCTCTCGTCTAGCGCTTGCCAAGGCCGCGTTAGTGGCATCTAAGCCTTGCTGAGCCGCGGTCAATTGAAGAACCACGCGATGCCTTAGTCCGTTCAAATGATCAATGAAGCGACGGTAGGCAACATTGTCGCTAATGGAATGGGTTTCTTTTTGAGCGATGCTGTAACGCTCAAGGTAATCTTGCTTAAGTTTTTCTATATGAGCCAGGCTGGCTTCAAGCTGAGTGACTTTGCTACGCGCGACATGCATGGCCGCCTGCGCTTCTTGCGTAGCGACCTCCGCACGTTGCTGTAACACTGTCCAGGTTCTGTTCATGATGGGGAGATAGTATCAGCTCCGGGTAGTCTGGTGACTCAGACTGCCATCAGCTCACCTATCATTCGACGGGTGGTTGAGGCATCCACACCGTTATGCATATCTTGTCTGAGAAAATCCTCTAACCGACCGCGCATCAATATGGCGAGGTCGATATCGGCATTGGATCCTGCTTCGTAAGCACCCACAGAAATCAAATCGCTATTTTGCTGATACAACGACCACAAGCGACGCAAGCGACTAGCTTGCTTGAGCTCGTCAGCGTTTAATAAATTTTGCATCACACGCGAAATCGATCCATTTAAATCTATCGCAGGATAATGCGCTGCATCGGCTAAATCGCGCGAGAGCATAACTTGACCATCTAACGAAGCACGGGCTATATCGACGATAGGGTCTTGTGCATCATCGCCCTCAGCCAGCACCGTATAGATGGCCGTAATTGAGCCGTAACCATGTCGGCCAACACCAGTTCGTTCTATTAAATTCGGTAGGAGTGCAAATACCGAGGGTGGATAACCTTTTGCCGTTGGCGGCTCGCCAATGGCCAAACCAATTTCACGCTGCGCATGTGCTACACGCGTCAGACTATCCATCAGCATGAGTACGTTTTTCCCCTGATCGCGAAAATATTCTGCAATCACGTGCGTCAAGTGCGTCGCTTTTAGTCGACTCACCGGTGACATATTCGCAGGTGAGGCAACCACCACAGATTTAGCGCGACCTTCTGGGCCGAGTACTTCGTTGATAAACGCCTGAACTTCGCGACCACGCTCACCGATCAAACCTATCACCACCACATCGGCTTTGGTAAAGCGAGTGATCATACCCAGTAATACGCTTTTACCCACGCCCGAGCCTGCTACCAAACCTATACGCTGACCGCGTCCCAAGGTGAGTAATCCATTGATGGCTTTTACACCGACATCGAGCACTTGATTGATAGGGCCGCGTTCCATAGGATTAAGCGGCACACCTAACAAAGGCATACGATCAGGGCAATCCGGTGCGGGCATACCATCCAGTGGTTCACCAAAGGCATCGATAACTCTTCCAAGCAATGCAGAACCCAGCTTGGCCTCAGATGAATGCGTCACTACCCTAACCGTCGCACCAGGGCTAATACCCACCGGTTCGGTAAAGGGCATAAGAAATAAGGTCTGATCATTAAAGCCGACCACTTCAGCAGAGATTCGATGTTCGCCGGCGCCTTCAATTTCACACAGAGCGCCTAAGGGCGCCATGATGCCGCGCGCTTCCAGTGTCATACCCACCAGTCGCACCAGCGTGCCAGTATGCGCCGCGGGTGGCGCAGATGTCTGGCCTATCAAATGATCGACCACATCAGAAAAATCAATCATGAATTGGTTTCGTCGTTTCGATCTGCATGGATTTGATCACTGCTAACCATAGTGGATGCATCAATCATTGCATCGATCATTGCATCATCATCGTTGTCGTGAACAATGTCGTCGTCACCGTGATCATGATCGAGCTCATCTGCTTTGATCGACGTAGCAGGGGTCGCTGTTGGTGCAGGCTGGGCTGCCACAGTCGATTTTGGCTTAGCGCTAGTTGCTGGTAGCGCTGGACGCCAACTGGAGGCTACTGGTTGAGCAAGCGATTTACTTAATCCTTTAACGCGTCGTTCAATCATATCTTCGACGACGCTTCCATCCAGAGAGGCGCGGACACTCCCACGAGAGAGTAATCCGTCAGGTCGTAAAACTATGCTGTCACCAAATTGCGCTGTGAGTGGTTTGTACTGTTCTAAATCATCGGGATGCAAGTGAATAATTACCGCTTTTTCACCACTCGCGGCCAATTCACGCAAGCAGTTATCCACTAGCCGCGCTATCACTTGTCCAGATTGAGTTAACTCACCGCGAACCAGCTGCTGCGCTAAGTGCATAGCCAGTTTTTTCATTGGTTCAAATAAGGCATCCGGATCGCGCTCTAACTGGTGCAGACCTTTCATTACCTGATCGATCACAGCGAGCTTTTCATCTATCGTGGCCTGCATCGCTGATTTGGCCTGTTCCAGACCGGCTTCTAAGCCTTCCTGAAATCCTGCCGCATGCGCTTCCACTCGGGCTTGTTCGCGAGCAGCTTCGATTAACTGATGTACAGCTTCATTGTCCAGACCCGCAGCCAGCTCGGGCTCGGCTTGCTCCATCACGGTCTCATCGGATGTATCAACGGATGCCAATGAGTCCGCTTCGGTATCGGCTGCAATTGCACCGGCAGGCAGTTCGGTTTCTTCCGATGATGACTGCGTCTCGGTTGTATGGTCATGCTCATTACTGTCGATTGCTTCTGTAGCGTCCACAGATGGAAAGGCTGCCTGATGTGCCGCTTGCTCAAGCGCGGGTTCTTGTGCAAGAGCGACTTGTTCGCTCAACCCATCTTCCTGCTCAGCCAGTTCAGCTAGTTCAACACTATCTGACGCATAGGCAGCAATATCAGTACTGATATTTTCTGTAGATTTTTGTGCTGTATCAGATGATGCTTCGTCCGCGCCACTGGCCTGAATACTCAGGGACTGTTCTTCACTCGACGTATGATCTGCTTCGGTATGTTGAATTATGTCTTCAGTTACATGTACAGCGGGTGGCTCGTCGTGTTCATCGGGTGATGCATGCAATACAGCATTGGTCGATGATGGCTCATCCGCCTCAGATGAAAATGTCTTTACTTCAGGTAGTGGTTGATCCAGAAGTTCATTCAACTGAAAATCACGTACCGGTTGAACCTTGACCTGCTTTAAGAGAATAGACTCTGCATAAATAGCATTGGGACGTTCGTCCCGCTTTGCTAAAAATGTATCGTCTTCTTCTTTTTTTAGTAAATGTTGAATCGCAAATGGATTGTTGGCCGGATCGAACATCCGGTTGGGCATCCATTCGTGACGCGGATGTGAAGATCGTGGATCAGACAAAATCGGCTCCACCGGCTGACAATATCAACTCGCCCTTCTCGGACAGTTTTCGAGCGGCACGCATAACCTTCTTCTGCGCATCTTCGACTTCTGTCATGCGCAACGGACCTTTCGCTTCCATATCATCCAAGAACATACCGCGAGCACGGCTGGACATATTGCCCAGGAATTTATCTTTAACCACATCGGCTGCACCCTTTAACGCTGTCATCAGCATATCGGGTTCTACTGCTCGCATAAGTGCCTGTATACCCCGATTATCAACTGCTGCGAGATTTTCAAAGCTAAACATATTGTCTTGAATGCGTAACGCTAACTCTTCATCAATCTGACCCACACCCTGCAGAATTGGACCTTCCAACTCCACTTTAGTAAAGTTCATGATCTTTGCTGCTGCTTTCACACCACCAAAGCTAGATGTTGACGACGACGCGTTATTCGAGAACTGTTTTTTCATGATCGATTCCAGCTCTTCCATGGCAGATGGTTGAACGGTATCTAAACTGGCAACGCGCTGTATGACTTCAGGCCGCGTGTCGTTCGGCAAATAGGCCAACACATCGGCTGCTACCTCGGCATCGAGCACCGAAAGGATGATGGCTGTTACTTGCGGGTGTTCGCTCTTAATCATTTCAGCAATAGCACGCGCATCCATCCACTGCAAAATTTCCAGGCCACGACTGGCGCGGTTAGGCATAATGCGCGACAACACTGATGAGGCTTTATCTGGTCCAAGTGCACGTTTTAAAACTGTTTCTACGTATTCTGTAGTACCCAGAGATAAGCTGGTTTGACGCTTAAGCATATCGACGAACTGATCGAGCACCACGTTCACCGCTTCTTGGGACATATCAGCGACAGAGACCATGGCCGCACCTAATTCCTGAACCTCTTTGGGATCCAGATAACTGATGATGTTGGAAGCCAGGTCTTCACCCAACAGCAGCATCAATACCGCTGCACGCTGAACGTTAGTAATTTCTGTCAGCTCTTTTTTGAGCTCGTCTGACATTCCTGCTGTAACCGCCATATCTGCCATTTGCTACCTCTGCGCCATGTAGTGCTGCGTTGTATTCAATGTAAAACTATGTCTATCTGTCGTTCGTTTTATTTCAGAAGATTTTTAATAATTAAAACCATCCGATTCCGTTCTTTTTCAGTCAGCATCTTCACTAACACCAGTTTGTCATCATAACTCTTGGCATCCGTGAGCATTTCTGTAGGTAGCGCGACTTTTTTCTTGGGTTTGAATTTTTTCATCTCATCAAGATGATTGACTTCCGCGTCGTCTGCTGCTACCGGCGGCTTTACCTCTGCTGCCTTGGGTTCTGGTGCTTTTTTAGGTTCTGCCATGGGATTCCCCGTTCCTTGTTTATCTAATTAATCGCTTAATTCTTAACCATATTCTTCAGTACCAGCGCGACCCGACCCGATTCCTGTGCTACCAGCATACGAATCAATGCGACCTTATCATCATAGGTGTTTGCGGTATCGAGCATATCAGCTGTGAAGGTTGGCTTCTTCGGCTTCATTGATTGCATGCGTGCTTTCAAATCTTCCAGCGATTCGCCATCTTCCATTTCTACTTCACCTGCAGCCAATGCTTCAGCTTCTGCTTCTGCGGCCAATCGTTCTTCTTCGGCTGCTGCTTCAGCTGCCAGGCGGGCTAATTCTGCCAGACGCGCTTCTTCTGCTAATCGCGCTTCCTCTGCTAATCGCGCCAGTTCTGCTAAGCGTGCTTCCTCTGCCAGTCGGGCTTCCTCCGCCAATCTAAATTGTTCTTCCATGCGTGCCGTTTCACCCGCCTTGGCTTCATCCACTGCCTTGGCAATCTCGGCCAACCTAGCCTCTTCAGCGCGCCTGAGGTCTTCTGCCGAAGGTCCTGCTGGTCCAAGAATTTGATTAATCGTCGGGCCTTTGACCATCGGGCGAACTACTGCCAGCAAGAACACAATCATTACAAGTGCTGCTACACCAATTTTAATAAAGTTCTGCAAATCGGTATCGGCATACCAAGCCTTGGGTGGCTCGGGTGCGAGCGTTTCAAATCGTGCTGGTGCTACTGTGACTACGTCGCCTCGTGCTTCGTTATAACCGACCGCACTACGAACCAATTGCAGCATGCGATCTAACTCTTCTTTTGAATAAGGAATGGTTGTTGCCACGCCTGGGCCAAATCCCTTGCCATCAGCCGGCTGAGGCGCTGCACGCTCAGCGACTACGACGGCAACCGTCAGACGCTCAATCGCACCCAATGAATTTTTCACATGACGTACCGAGCGATCCATCTCAAAGTTACGCGTTGCTCGTGTTGTAACCACTTCATTGTTAACGGGCTTACGCTCATTGGAGTTGGTATCCGTCGTCAGATCCGCATCCGGAGGCGGTGAATTCGTCATCGCACCTGGAATACCTTCAGGATCAATCTTGTATTTACGCTCAGTAGTCAACGCTTCAGAGCGAGGCTTCACGCCTTTGTCTTTGTTATCAAAATCTTCAGTGGTCGTTTCAACAGTGGTGTAATCCAATGTCAGATTAACCTCGGCTTTAACCGATGCCTCACCCACAACAGGTGCCAGTAATTCAGTAACACGCTGACGATACGATTCTTCAGTACGCTGCTTGTGCGACATTTGTGCAACTGTTAAACCCATTGCGGCATCGACGGGATTTTCTTCCGTCATCAAATTACCTTGATCATCCACTACCGATACATTTTGCGGTGACAAATACGGAACACTGGATGAGATCAAATGCACAATCGCTTTAACTTGCGATGTCGTCACACCACGACCTGAATGCGGTGTCACCACAACCGAAGCCTTGGGGGTAGCGCGCTCACGCACGAACACACTCTGTTTAGGTAAGGCTAAATGCACTCGTGCAGATTTAATGGTGGAGATCTGCATAATGCTGCGTGCGAGCTCTTGCTCGATAGCTGAGTTGTACTGTACTTGTTCCATGAACTGACTGGTGGTCATGGAGGATTTATCTTTTAGTGAATCCATGCCAACAGGCTGTGCTTCTTTAGGTATACCCTGACCTGCCAGAAAAATTCGCGCCTCATGGTAACGTCCCTCAGGAATCGTAATCTGACCACTGCTGGTATCAATTTTTGGTTTGAAATCTGCTGCTTTGAGTGCCTCAAGTGCTGCTTGTTTATCGGTCTCTGTCATACCGGGCATGATGGCGCGATATGGAGCAGTCTGAGAGAACTGAAAACTCATGGCTGCAATCAAGAGAACGATCAACAGTGCTATCGCAGGCAAGGCGCGTCTAACAGCTGGCTGCTTAAACAAGCCATCTGCCCATGCCTTAAACTGATTCATGCCACCAGACACGCCCGCCAGTGCGCCGGGCAGTTGTCCCGGATTGGGCATGCCATTCATAGGCAACGCCGCCCCAGCGGTGTCACCCGCATTGGCGGCTTGCCCGTTAGGCAGCTGCGAGGGTACTCCCCCATTCATTGTCGCTTCGGCCATGATCTACTCTCTAAGAGGTTGGCTGTTC
>CAYUDI010000054.1:13452-14165 GCA_964443585.1 uncultured Bifidobacterium sp. | reverse complement strand
GAGCATACAACACGCCTAATGGAACGGTCATTTTCCGTTTACAAGAACACACTCAACGCTTATTGAATTCGGCGAAGATATTTCAAATCAAAGTCCCTTTTGATATCGATACCCTGATGAGCGCACAAAAAGATGTAGTGCGTGCAAATAAACTCGAATCCTGCTACTTGCGTCCGCTGGTGTGGATAGGCTCTGAAAAAATGGGGGTCTCTGCGCGCGGCAACACCATACATGTGGCAATCGCTGCCTGGCCGTGGGGTGCCTATTTAGGCGAAGAAGGATTGGCTAAGGGTATACGCGTAAAAACCTCGTCCTTTACCCGCCACCACGTGAATGTGTCCATGGTCAGAGCCAAGGCTAGTGGCTATTACATTAACTCCATACTCGCTAATCAAGAAGTCACAGCCGATGGCTACGATGAAGCGCTGCTACTCGACACTGAGGGCTATGTTTCTGAAGGCGCTGGTGAAAACGTCTTTATCGTGAAAAGCGGGAAAATTTATACGCCCGATTTAGCTAGCTGCTTGGATGGCATCACCCGTGACTCCGTGGTCACTCTTGCGCGCGATATGGGTATAGAGGTGATCGAAAAACGTATCACGCGCGATGAAGTCTACTGCGCTGATGAAGCCTTCTTCACTGGCACTGCCGCTGAAGTGACACCGATACGCGAACTCGACGGTCGAACTATAGGCGAAGGCAGTCGTGGCCCG
>CAYUDI010000054.1:0-13442 GCA_964443585.1 uncultured Bifidobacterium sp. | reverse complement strand
CCGAAAAACTCCAATCTATGTTTTTTGATGTGGTTGGCGGTAAGGCTGATAAATACCGTCACTGGTTAACTCCTGTTTAATTCAATCACTCCATGACTCAGCAACTCCCGATTCAGGCAATTGAGCTCGACGGCGCCAACTTGCCTGCCTACTGCCCTAACCCTGCCATGCCTGTTTGGTCATCTCATCCTAAGGTGTCACTTGATTTTTCAGACCATGGCGAAGCACGTTGTCCTTACTGCTCTACGGTGTATCGCTTAAAACCTGGCACCACCGTACATCACGGCCACTAAATTTTCCGTTGGCGTCTTAACAAAACAGCCCATCAGTCAGCCACATACACATGTCGACAACCGTTAAATTGATGGCCAGTGCTGAAGATGTGGAAATTGCTTTTTATGATGCAATTGCCCGCGCCGATCTGGAAAGCCTGATGGCACTGTGGGCCGACGATGACGAGATCGTGTGCGTGCATCCGGGCGCACCCAGACTGCAAGGACATGCCGCCATACGCGAATCGTGGGAGATGATTTTCGAGCGCGGGCCGGTTCATATACGCCCGCGTCAGGTACATCTCACCCACAACATGACGTGTTCAGTTCATAATCTGATCGAGGAAGTAAAAACACCTGACGACCCCGATTGGCAGGAAGCCCACATCCTTGCCACTAACGTTTATCTTAAAACGCCCCAGGGTTGGCGCATCGTGTTGCATCACGCATCGGTAGCACCCGGAAAGCCCGCCGACGATCCAGGTACTGCTGCGGCTATGCTGCACTGAGGATAAACAACGGATGAGTGACTATTCTGCTCCCGGTTGGCTGCCCGGCGGCCATCTTCAAACGATTTATCCAGCGAAATTTATCGACACCCCCGCTGTTACTCTAAAGCGTGAGCGGTGGGATACACCCGATCGCGATTTCATCGATGTTGATTTTGTCGAAGGCCTGCCCGGCAAACCCCTGCTGGTGTTATTCCACGGTCTTGAGGGTTCATCATCCAGTCACTATGCCCGTTCCATACTCAATCATATTGAATCACTTGGTTGGTCGGGCGCAGTGCCCCATTTTCGCGGTTGCTCCGGCGAGTTAAATAGTGGTCCGCGCTTTTATCATTCGGGGGATTCAGATGAAATCGATTGGATACTGCACAAGATGGTGCGCCATCCACTGTATCGCAATGCTTCAAATTTTTTCGTGGCTGGCGTTTCCTTAGGTGGGAATGCACTGCTGCGCTGGTTGGGGGAATACCCCGAAGACTCTGGCTTTGTCGATGCTGCCTGCGCTATTTCTGCGCCGCTCGATCTGGCTGCTGGTGGCGCTGCGCTTTCGCGCGGCATCAACATGATTTATACCCGCTCTTTTTTGCAAACACTCAAACCGAAATGCATAAAAAAACTGGAGCAATTTCCTCAGTTGTTCGATCGCGAAAAAATGCTCAAAGCACGTAACCTATATGAATTCGATAATGTAGTTACTGCGCCTTTGCACGGCTACCGAAATACAGATGATTACTGGGACAGGGCTAGTGCCAAGCATGTGTTGTCATCTATCGTCGTACCTACGCTAGTACTGAATGCACGCAACGATCCGTTTCTTCCAACCCGCCACCTACCCAAAGCAGCGGCCGACTCGGTGCTACTGGAATATCCGGCGCATGGTGGACATGTGGGTTTTATGCGAGGGCGACCTCCAGGACATCTGGATTGGCTACCGCGGCGTCTCGTGAGATATTTGAACGGTCAAATTAATTTACGGCGACAAGAAAAACCGTCGCACACTACCTAGACACAGAGATGAGCGTGATCTGATGGATGAACGCGTAAAGCTAGCCATGGCCAAATGGCCTAAAGTACCGCACTGCTACGGCTGGCTATCACTCGACGCTCAGGGTAAATTTCGCATGCGTGATGAAGCAGCACAGGCTGCAGGCCATCTGGGAGACGTCATACGGCATGCATCGCTGCTAGCTTTTATTTACCAAAACTATGAAAGCGATCCACGTGGCGCATGGTATTTTCAAAATGGCCCGCAACGAGTTTATGTAGAACTCGAATCCACACCCTACATAGCCCATACTGACCCTGAACATGGTTTTGTTCTGCATGACAGATCACCTGTGCATGAAATAGACCAGATTTTCGTGACGAACGACGGACGTCTGATCCTGAATACAAATAAAAAAATCGCTATGTTGGATAATCGCGATCTCGCGCACTGTGTGCCGCTGCTGCGTAGTGAGGGGCTCGCTGTGGCTGATGATGATCTGCTGAACTGGTTGAGTAAACCTAAGCAACTACTGCAAATAGAGCTATACAGTGAGCTGAAAAATATTGAGTGGATAGATTCGAATCAGCTAGAAAACCAGTTAGGTTTTATTGCTCATCCGAGCAAACTCGCTCATTCAAGCAAACCATTAATCGATAGTTAACGACGCTTGGATTTTTCCATTAACTCTCGCCAACTTGCTTGCAGTTCGCGTTCGCGCGCATCAATTACGGCTTGATCATAAAACGATGCATCTGCAGAGCTACGCGCCATCTTCAATTGCTCAAGTGCAGCCGGTAATGCCCCCGTGAGTGAATAATACTCAGCCAGAGCCAAGTGTTGCAAAGCTATTTTTCCTTGTTCTGCATATGTTCGCGCCAGTGCACGTTGCACACCTGCATCTTGACGATATAACTGAGCCTGATCACGCAGGAAACTAGCCGCTTCATCCAGCCGGCCCGCTGCTAATAGCGCCTCTGCATAATGCATAGTTATCGCCCGCGACAAAGGGAATTGTATGCGTGCCTCTTTAAGCAATGAAAGTGCTTGGGCAGTACGGCCAGTTAACAACGACATCTCGATAGCAAAGCTCGATAAAACCTGAGAGGCGGGATACGCAGGGCTACGCACAGCTTCTGCTTGCAACTCGTTCAAAAAGCTTAAGGCCCGCGTCGAATCGCGTTGACGCTGAGCCAGTAAAGCCAAACCATATTTAGCTGCCATTATCTGGCCGCGCGTACCCTGGCGCGACTGATCTAAAAAAGATTGCGTTGCATCACGCCAGCCCTGGGGCGTGTCATCTTGCAATACCCGCAGCCGCGATCGAATCAATAAAAAATCCAGGCTGTCAATATGCTGCTTGTAGGATAAATTACGTATGCGCGCTTCAATATCTGCCATACGCTCACCGGTCATTGGGTGAGTGCGTAAATACGAAGGTAAATTGTCGGTACGGTTACGGCTGGCATTTTGTAAACGTCCAAAAAAATTCACCATACCGTTTAATTCAAATCCTGCACCACGCAAAATCTGCAGGCCAAGACGATCGGCTTCACGCTCTGCGTCACGCCCAAAACTCAGCTGACGCTGTGCAGCAAGACCCGTACCGCCCATCATTGCAGCTCCTGCCAAATCCGGGCTGCTTCGCGCTGCCAGCGCAGCAATCAACAATCCGGCCATGGGCAACAAGGCATCTTTACGTTGATTGCCTATCATGCGCGCGATGTGCCGCTGTGACACATGTCCAATTTCATGCGCAAGTACCGAGGCCAGCTCGGATTCAGACTGCGCTGACAATACCAAGCCTGAATGCGAACCTATAAAACCACCGGGTAATGCAAATGCATTGAGCGAAGGATCACGAACAGCAAAGAAAAAGAAATCGTAACCAGCGTCGCCGCGGGCCTCCGGGCTCGTTCCCAACAAGATGCCGCCCAATTGATTCAAATAATCAAGGGTAGGCGCATCCTCCATGTAATCAGGATCACGGCGTATGTTGTTCATGACCTGCTCGCCCAACCGCCGCTCCATTAATGGCGAAAGCTCTTCGCCGTCAGTACCCCCCAAATTTGGCAAGTTTTGAGCGTACAAAAGGGAGGGCGCGATCAATACAGGACTAGCCAGAGCGAGCACTATGGCAATTACTAAGTGCACCGAATAACGCGAAAGCCGGGAATAAGGCAGGAGTTTCATAGTGCTATGATACCTGCAAGCCATCTCAACGAGCGGCTGCTCACGCGTTCACATTCTGAAATTTTTCCATCATGAGTTCTAAAAAAACATCGCACGACACGCCATCCAACAACGGTGGCCTCACCCATTTCGACGACGGCGGTCAAGCCCATATGGTCGATGTAGGCTCAAAAGCCGAAACACACCGCGTTGCCACTGCCAGCGGCATGATTTTCATGAAACCCCAAACCCTGGCAGTCATTACCTCGGGTACGGCTAAAAAAGGCGATGTATTAGGTATTGCCAGAATCGCAGCCATCATGGGAGCTAAACGTACTTCCGAGCTTATTCCCTTGTGTCACCCCCTAGCGCTCACCCGCGTAGCCGTTGAATTCACCACCAACGAAGCTGAGTCCAGCATCATGTGCAATGCATTAGTCGAAACTTATGGCAAAACCGGCGTGGAAATGGAAGCGCTCACCGCTGTGCAGATAGGTTTGTTAACTATCTACGATATGTGCAAAGCAATTGACCGAGGCATGACGATTACTGATGTGCGCGTGATGGAAAAGATGGGTGGCAAATCAGGGCATTGGAAAACAGAAACCTAACCCGCCACGGCTGGGCACAGAAAAGCCCCAGCAGGTATGACAGCGATAGCTTGTTACACAGAGCGCGCAGGTATGGGGTGATATGCAGAGCGATTTCTCATCAAACTGACCAGTGTCTTATCACCTAATCGCATTTGCATGCCTCGAGTAGCTACAACAACTGCAGCAGCCCGAACCGACATAGACGCAAATTTCGATAAATCTATTTCTTGCGCTAGATCGATGGCCTCATCGACCACATCAAACTCCATCGCTTCGAGCTGTTTGAGTTCGGCAAGTAATTCTGATCTTTGCATTTTATTTATTCCAGTTGAGGTCTATGAAATTAGTTTTAAAAAATAGGTATATCAGCTTAATTTTCCAACAGAGCTCAGCAGGCGGACAACTTCCTGCTCATTCATAGCGTCGTTATTTTGCGAGTCACTATCGTTAGTTTCAGTCGGTATGAAGTTACCGTTAATTTCTGCAGCAGGATTAATTTCAAGTGACTCGTAGTAAAGATCACCAATGACACGAGCACCTTCCTGTAACTCAAGCGATTTTGCATGGATATCTCCCCACACAGTGCCAGCAATAATGGCATTTGTGCAGAACAAATTACCCGATAGCTTGCCGCGCATACCAATGATTGCAGTGGTTTTCTCCAGGCTTTTGCCTTTCAAGTCACCATTAATTGTTCCATCAACAAAAAAGGTACCATTGAAATCGATATTGCCTTGAATCGTTGCTTCGAAATCGATTCGGGAATCAGCCAGCTGCCTGTTAGTTGACAGTTGTTTTTCCAGAAATTTCATCAGCTTTCCCTCACCAGAAAACACGGAGTCAAATTAGTGTGTACGCGTTTTAATTTAATGCGCGATACTGAAATTTGGCGTAATTGGGAGTGACTGTCAACAACACAATGTGTTTAGACAGCGTCGGACGCAGAATGGACTTTCAGAGTACAGTGTTGACCATTGATTTAGTTAAGAAAAATTATTTAGTTATTTTTTTATCTAAATGTTTCAAAATCACTCACTCAAACAAAAGTACTATTTAATTTGACAAGGTAATCATGCATAAAATCTTTTTGCTAATTTTTATTCTTGAATTATCATTTTCTACATTAGTTTTTGCTGACACCATTTCATCATCGGCAAATACTGGAAAACAAAAAGCGGAATACAACACAGTGACATCGCACCAACAGGGCGCGCCAGCTAAAGTTGTCAAACCATCTACGAATATCAATCCCATTGTGGTGGTCCCGGTAACACCAGGTGCACCACGACCTGCGGACCCGCCGCGCAAATAACTCAATATAAAAAAATGACCGTTTCTCTTTTTGATAAATATGGCGGCGTACCCGCAATAACACGTATCGTGCGCGACTTTCATGAGCGATTAATGCGCCGGCCTAATTTGCGTCGTTATTTCGAGCAAATGGAAGTCGATAGAGTAATCCAACACCACATTGCGTATGTTTCTTATGCGATGGGTAAACCTAATCAAGACTATCCACCTAATAAAATGCATGATCAGCACATGCAAGCGGGCGTGACTAAAGCTTCTTACAACCAAATTATGGAAATATTCTTTGCCGCTCTGGAGGAAGAGGGTGTCACGCCTGAAGATATAGAGTTTGTTGAACAAACGCTCAAAGAGGTGAGAGGCGAGATTGTGAGTAAGGGTTTGGAAAAATAATTTTATCGTTCATGCGAACGGTAACTAACTGCTCAGCTCAAAGTCGAGCTGATATTTAGAACTATGCTCTGGAAGTGCCTGCCCATTTCTCAATGGCCACGCTGCAGTAACCTCTCTTAAAACATCTGCCCGTTTTTTTCTTACAGTCACCCTACCCCCAGCACGCAAACCGCACCCTGATTAGTGGGGTGCCGTTTTTTCTTACACATCCCCCGGGCGATCGTGATCAGATTTTGAACGCAGATTTTCTTAAATAAAAATTAACGTACTAATTAATTTAGAAAATAGTTCATCCAAAGTGGCTGTCGACGGCGGCAAGCTCTCCTCTCTTGATTGTTGATTTATTCCGAATAATTGATTACCATCGTAATCTAAATGAGAATCAGTCGTATTCAAAACCACTCCTCCACCTTGGGCGGTCAAGAAAGGCAACGCATGCAACAAGAAACACGTCTTACCCAGGACGATGCAAGCTTCACAGCAAGTCTGATTCCTTCCCTAATGGGTGTCATTTTGACGTTGGCCGCTTCTATCGGAAGCGCTAGCAATGCCATGGCTGAACAGCTGGGGGATGAAAAAAAACTTCCCCGCATCGAGGTCGTGGGAGAGGGAGAAACATCTATTGCACGGCAGCCTGGCTCGGTTGCCATCATCACCCGCGAGAAGCTGGACATGCTGCAGCCTCTGTCCACACAAGACGCTCTCAAGTCGGTGCCAGGGATGGTAGTTCGCGAAGAAGAAGGCTATGGATTTATTCCCAACATAGGATTGCGTGGATTGAATCCTAACCGCAGTCAAAAGCTTTTAGTGCTGGAGGATGGCGTGCCCGTGGCCCCCGGCTTATTTACCTCCAATGAGTCTTACTACAGCCCAAGAATAGAAAGAATGGAAGGAATCGAAGTACTTAAGGGTGCCGCAGGATTGCGCTATGGTCCGTCCACGATCGGCGGCGTCATTAATTATCAAACTAAAAAACCAGAAGACGGGGTTACAGTCACAGGTAAAGTTGGATCACATGGCTACAGCTTACTGGGTTTGGATGCGGGTGGAAAAGCCCGCTCTGGTGACGCAGTGGGTGGCATCAGCCTCGTAACCTCGGAGGGAGATGGATTTCGCAACAATGGTTTCCGTCTCAACGATGTGGTGGTCAAGGGCGGAATTGCACTGTCGGATAACCAATGGCTAAGTGCTAAATTCACCCATTACGACAATGATATAAACACTTCCTATGTTGGATTACGAAAAAATGAATACATAACTAATCCAACTAAAAATCCTGCACCCAATGATGTCTTTCTCACTCGACGAAATTCGTTTGACATCAATCATGAAATACAACTTGATGCGTCTACTCGCATCAACACATTAGTTTATTGGAGCCAACTCGATCGGGATTTTTGGCGACGTGAAATCGCTGCGCGAACAGCTAATGGAACGTCCTACATCAGCTGTGATGGGTCAGCGTACTGTCTGTTCGGACGTAATAGATCATTTGAAATGGTAGGTATAGATTCGCGGCTGCATCTCAATCATATCGGATTCGGTATAAATAATGAAACGGAGATCGGCGTTCGTCTGCATCATGAAACCATGCGCAATCAATCCGTCAAATCAAAGACAGATCCGAATGCACGTTCCGGTGATTTGACAGGAGATGAACAGCTAAAGGCTAACAGTGTGGCACTCTACGGACAGAATCGTTTTATATTGACCGATAAATTCGCAATCACGCCGGGCGTGCGCGTGGAATCGTATTCGCAAAGCAGACAGAATGAACTTGTCGCCACAGCGGCGGGCAAAACGAGTAACACTGAATTTGTGCCTGGTATAGGAGCCACTTATCAGCTCTACCCTGAAATCCAAATGTTCGCAGGTGCTTATCGCGGATTTGCACCCGCCATGGTCGCTACCGCGATTAGCTCGACCGGAGTAGATCAACAACTCAATGCTGAGCGATCAGTCAACATCGAATTTGGTGCCCGTGGTTCAAAAAATAATTTACGCTATGAAGCAACACTGTTTCATATGGATTTTTCAAATCAAATCGTAAACCAATCTGCCTCAGCCGGTATTACTCAGGCTAACGCGGGCAAGACGCTTAACCAGGGCATAGAAGGTTTATTAGCTATAGACCTAGGCATGGGATGGAGTGCGGAAACGAATATGACCTGGCTGCCAGTGGCGAAATACAATAGCAATCGAACGGGTGGTACAGACCAGGTCATGGGTAATCGACTCCCTTATGCACCCGAATGGATAGGTAATTTCGCTGTGAACTATCGTCAAGAAAAACTAAATACACGCTTGTATGCAACCTACATCGGGTCGCAATATACAGATGCATTAAACACCGAGCAGCAGAACGACATAGGGACCTTGGGCAAGATGCCCGCTTATGTAGTTTTCAACTGGAGCACGCGATACGCAGTAAGTAAACAGTTAAGCCTCATCGGGGCAGTGCGAAATATAGGTGATAAAAAATTTATCGCCAGCCGAAATCCGGATGGCATATTTCCTGGAGCCCAGCGTAATTTTGAAGTAGGTTTAATTTACAAGTTCTGATGTATTAATTGTCAAAATTACTTGGGTTTATCCGTCACCGTAAGTGACAGATAAACCATATAGACAGTAGCGCTCAACTTTCAGCGACTAAGAGAATGCCTGCCAAGAAGATCAGCGAATCGATGCTCCCGTCATGTGCGCTGTTGAAGTTACAGGCGGAGTCGCTTATAACCAGCTTAGTATCAATTTATTTTTATTGCTCGCTACTAAAAGCTTATTTAAATGGCTGTGTGAACTGCAACATCATGCCGTTCAAACCTAATAAATTAAATTGGATCTGTTGTTTGCTGTCGAATTCCCAGCCTAACGCCGGAACAATAGCTGGAGAAAATCCGCCATAGTTTAAGGGTACCTTGTGTTGGTATTCTCCACGGTAGCCATACAAAATGCCGGCAGTCCATTTCACATACATATTTGGTTGATCGAGTACACCACGGTAGACCTGACCCCAAGGAAAGAAATAACCGCTTTCCTGACCAAACGAATTACTAAAAAAGGCAGCACCCGTGATCGCACCGTCGGAACGCTCACGCTCGGCTCCGATTAGCCATACATGCTTGTGATTGTCGCTGGGATGGAAATGCAATGTGTAAGGTGAAGCAATCAAGCTCCAGCGATCGCCTGATTTTTTTGTCAAATCAAAACCATCACTCCAGTCATAGGCCTTGGCGGCTGGGGCGACTAACGCAAACGTAAGAGCGCAGCAGCTTGCTAAAAATTTGTTAGAGGAAGTGAATTTCGTTAGTAGGCGCATAAATGGTCTGTAAATTAAGAATGGAGTTCTGCGTTGCGTCAATAACAATAGACGGTAACATTTATTAAATGTAACTTCAACCGCGAACCACCAGCGCACCGACTTAAACAGCGCTTAATCGACCATCACTGTCAATTTGACAATGTAACTACTCTACGCCACCACCATTCCTGAGGGCTAGCCATATCTCTCGCATTAAATCACCAACTGGCTGACAATTCGCTTATGGACTCAACCCGCTTCAGCAACCGCCGCTTGTTTTTTCTGATTCTGGCTATAACGACCACCATCAAGATATGGCTGGCCTGTGCCATCCCTTTGATCGGCGATGAAGCGTATTTCTACCAATGGGGCAAATACGTCGACTGGGGCGGCTTCTACGACCATCCTCCCATGGTGGGCTGGTGGTTATGGGGTCTGCAACAATTCTCGTCATCGCTGCTAATACTGCGCCTGCCAGCGATAGCCCTATGGATTGCCATTGTGTTTGGCATGATGGATATGCTGAGACGCCTGCAGCCAGGCAGTGAAGAAAAAGCTTGGTTGCTTGGTTGCTTGTTCCTTCTGTTGCCTTTCACGTGGTCGCTTAATCTCATCACGACCGATACGCCGCTGATTTTTTTCTTGTTCTTCTCAGGCTATGCATTCTTACGCGGCGAGCAGTCGGACAGTTTGCGCTGGCATGCCCTCAGTGGCGTGCTGCTAGGGCTGGCACTACTCTCAAAATACTTTGCCGGACTACTTGCGATTGCGTATGCGGTATATTTTTTGTTCAGAGGTCCGCGAGGCTGGTTACGCTTACTCGTGATCGCTGCATGTGCCCTGCCCTTCATGCTGCTTAATCTCGCATGGAATTCGTCGCACTGCTGGAACAATATTCTGTTCAATCTGTTCAACCGAAATCAAGGGTCGCATTTTTCGCTGACACATCTGGCTATCTACATCGCCATGATGATTTACCTAGTAACTCCGTGGACTGGCTGGCGATTAGTACGTACAAAGGCATTGCGCCAACCATGGCAATTAGCCTCACTGTTTATCATACCTTTTGCTTTATTTTTTCTACTATCGTTTTATAAAAGTATAGGGCTACATTGGGTTTTAGCATTTCTTCCGTTTGTTTTTTTAGCTGCCGGTACGGTGCTTACAACAGATGAACTTCGCACGCACAGCCGCTGGAATATTTTACTCGGCGTACCTCATCTGGTCGCACTGATCTTGCTCGCTTATTTGCCCAGCTCGGCTTTTGAGGGTATGAAGCTGCACACAGATATTGTGATGCATCGCGATGCGCAAGCGCTGATTAGCACCATCAAAAAAAATAGCCCCCCTGGCAGCGTGATGATGACGTCGTCTTATAGCTCAGCGGCTCTGCTGGCGTTTCACGCAGACCAGTATGTACCTGTGTTTGGAGAAGGCAGTTTTCATGCACGATTTGATGACAACATTACTAACTTTTCTGACCTCAATGGCAAAACTATACTGATCATTGGCACACGTCGTGCAGATGAAGCTGGCCTTGCGCCATATTTCACTTCAGTTTCTACGCGCGATGTGGTGGTGGATGATGCTCATTTCTGGGTAGCTGAAGGTCAAGGATTCAAGTTTGAACCTTACCGAGAAAACATACTGAAAAAAATCGCAGCAACCTACTATCGCTTACCGTCTTTCTTACCGCTGTATGGTTGTCGCTTCACAGAACAGTATGGATTTGAACGGCAGAACCGCTGATTCATTACTGTTGAATCAGTGATGCTTGGTCTATGTACTCAGAACTGAGTTTTCTTGAATGAAAAACGTTTGTGCCCCAGATAGCTAGTAAACACAGGCACAACGACACCGACGGCATGCGCTATCTCGGGTATGAATTGTGTGAAACCAGCCCGAGGAAGAAGATAGTAGGCCAGCAGCATACTAATCACCCAGGTCTGTATGACGGCAACCATATTGACCACCACAAACCACAGCGCACTGCGCTGTATGGATAGCCCACTGTCGGTAAACACAAAATACCGCGCAAGCACAAAGGCCGTCACCATACCTGTCAGATACGCTAGTACAACCGCGACAGAAAAATCTACCCACTGGTTGTAAACAATCCTGGAGCCAAAATTAACAGCAGCCGCTAGTCCACCTGTCACTAAAAAGCCCAGGAATTGGCGCGACATGAATTGCTTAATCACTGCGCAGCCTCACGGGCTAGTTGCCGACCAAAACCTATGCTCTCAGATATGCCTCTATCTTCCGGGTAGTAATACGAGGTATCCGCTACCCATAAGCCTTTAATGGGTAATGCCGCTGGAGGTAATTTACTGAGATAGCCCGGATCGCAAATAGGTTGCGCATGACGATAGCGGCTAGCACGTATATCGATAAAATCATCATCGCTTAACTCGGGATTGATTTTCTTAAGATAACTTTTTACTTTATCTAAAAATAGCTGATCGGGATCTGAAAATTTAGGATGCTCACCTGGCATATAAAACGGCACGTAGACGATGGAATGATCTAACGGTCGTAAATTAGAGTATTCAACCAGCCCAGGTATATCCATTTCAAGATCATTCACATTCAACCAAAAATTCGCTGACAATGGTTTTTTTAGCTTAGCAATGACACAAACCACCGCAATATTTTTTAGTGCCTGAAATTTTTGCAGTAAATCGAGGGGCAAATCTGGCATTAAACGCGGCACGTATGGCAGCGGTACGGTACTGATGATTTTGTCAAAGGGTTCGATACCCTCGCTTGTTTGCACAGCGGTCGCCCTGCCCTCTGCAATGTGAACTTTCTGCACTGGCGATTTGAGTCGGATAATGCCGCCGTGATGTTCAATATCGGCTTTGAGCGCGTTTAGCAGCGTGGTTGAACCACCGTCCAAATAACCTAATTTTTCATGAAACAGGTTGTAGCGTGAGCGACCTATGCGCCGTATGCGGCTCCATATCCACGCCGCCGACAGATTACTGCTGTAATCGTAAAATTTGTAATCGAACAGTCTGCGCCAAAGTACTTCCCAGGCTTCGTCACCCACCCAGCGCCGTATCCAACCTGTGGCTTCCACGTTATCTAAAGGCTGCCAGTCAGTCCGCTTAGTGCATAAAAAAGCATGCAAGCCATAGCGAAATTTTGCAATTAAGCTCAACCCGCGAAACTGCAGCAAGGCTAATGGATTACCCCACGCTTGCAAGCGATTTTGGTACCAGTAACCCATTTTGGTTTCTACCCAATGCATATCCTTGGCTATGCCTAGCTCTTCAAGAATATGCAAAAACGCCGTGTCTGAAGTGCAGTGAAAATGATAGTAGCGCTCTATCTGCAAACCTGAAAAATCAAACGTGGCTGTCATGCCACCTACACGGTCGTCGGCTTCAAAAACTACAGGCTGATGTCCATCGCGCGCTAACTGATACGCTACTGCCAGCCCCATGGGGCCTGCTCCCAGAACAGCTATGCGCTGCGACATAATCAAAACTCCAGTACCACCCGGCCATACACCGGATGATTAAAGGTTTCATCGATAGCTTTATCAAAGCGAGTGCATGTCACGCCAAACATACCTGGCCAATCGATCACTTCAAATTCATCGCGCGCTACAAGAGCGGTCAACTGCTGCGTCGTAAACGGTGGGTTGCTATCAAACCGGCTCCATAGCCATAGCAAAAAATAAAACACGCTGTAGGGTATGCGTAGTATGTAGGCGCCAGCGTTGGTCGTTTTTTTTATGGCGCGAATAATCGCGATGTAATCAATTTTTTCGTGGCCTGAAATATTGAATACACCTTTGCTGATTTTATTATCAAGACAGCTGATGATGATGTTACAAAAGTCCCCCACATACAATGGCTGTCGTAAATAACGACCACTGCCAGGTATAGGGAATATCGGTACTTT
>CAYUDI010000053.1:3804-14174 GCA_964443585.1 uncultured Bifidobacterium sp. | reverse complement strand
CAGTGGTGGCCGTAGCTCAGTTGGTAGAGTCCAGGATTGTGATTCCTGTTGTCGTGGGTTCGAGCCCCATCGGTCACCCCACCCCATTCACGCACAAATGCCCGATCTTTCATGGTCGGGCATTTTCGTTTTTCGGCCGTTAGCATTTGCCCTGCGCCTAAGTTTCACCCAATCTTTGATACAGTTCGATTTCCAAGAAGAAGGATTCTGCATATGCAATCAATTAATCAACCACAGCGCCTAGGCATCATAGGCGGCAGCGGTATCTATGATATCGATGGCCTGGAAAACCCTGCTTGGGTCAAGGTTGCATCACCCTTTGGTGAACCTTCAGACGAGATACTCACCGGCGTACTGTCTGGCCAGCACATGGCCTTTCTGCCACGTCATGGCCGTGGCCACACAATTCCACCTTCTGAAGTTAATTACCGCGCCAATATCGATGCATTAAAACGGCTCGGCGTTACAGACATCGTCTCTCTGTCTGCCGTAGGTTCCCTGCGCGAAGATTTAGCACCGGGTACCTTTGTTATTGTGGACCAATTTATTGATCGCACTTTCGCGCGTGAAAAATCGTTTTTTGGAAAAGGCTTGGTTGCGCATGTATCGATGGCGCATCCTGTGTGCTCACGGCTAGGAGATCACCTGGCCAAGAGCGCTAGTGCAACGTCATTGGACATCGTTCGAGGTGGTACGTATCTGGTAATGGAAGGCCCTCAATTTTCAAGTCAAGCAGAATCTCAGTTGTATAGACAATGGGGCTGTGATGTCATCGGCATGACAAATATGCCCGAAGCAAAATTAGCGCGCGAAGCAGAACTTTGTTATGCCAGCGTCGCCATGGTGACTGATTTTGATTGTTGGCATCCAGAGCATGATCACGTCAATGTTGATCAAGTCATTAAAGTATTACTAGGTAATGCTGGAAAAGGTCGCGAACTGGTTAAACAGCTTGTACACCAGCTGCCTGGCGATACAACGGCACAGACATGCAGTTGTAAACACGCACTGGAACACGCGCTAATTACATCACCGCAGGCGCGTGACCCCGCCATGGTAAAAAAACTCTCAGTGGTTGCTGGCCGGGTGCTAGGGTCATGAGTACGACGTCATCAACTCTGCGCGGGCAAATTATTCACGCCTGCTTGCAGCTTGAAACAACAGGGCTCAACCGTGGCACGTCAGGAAATATCAGCTGTCGTGAAGGCGATCATTTCCTAATCACCCCATCGGGTATGCCCACAGCTCAGATGCATCCTGCAAATATCGTCACCATGAATTTTGATGGCAAGGTTATCGGTACAGGAAAACCCTCCAGCGAGTGGCACTTCCACAGTGACTTACTCAAGCACCGGCCTGAACTCAATGCCGTCGTCCATACACACTCACCCAATGCAACTGCATTAGCCTGCTTACGCGAAGACTTACCTGCATTTCACTACATGATTGCCATTGCAGGTGGCGATACGATACGGTGTGCGCCCTATGCCTTGTTTGGTACAGAAACCTTGTCGCGCTATGCCCTCGAAGCCATGAGGGATCGCAAAGCCTGCCTCCTCGCAAATCATGGATTAATCGCTGCTGGTCGTGATTTAGATGAAGCTATGGCTGTAGCTACAGAAATCGAATCTTTATGCCAGCAATACCTTTTGGCTAGACAAAATGGACAACCGGTACTGTTATCAACAGAAGAAATGCAAGCTGTCATAGAACGGTTTCGCAATTACGGTAGAAATGCCAATTCACCCGAAAAAAACTAAACCAAATACCATGGACTTTACTTCACTCATACGCACTATTCCTGATTATCCTAAACCGGGCATACAGTTTCGCGATATCACAACGCTATTAAAAGATGCTGAGGGATTTCAAGCTGCTATCAACAGCATGGCTGATCGTTATCGCGAGCAAGGTATTTCAAAAATCGTTGGCATAGAAGCGCGAGGTTTTATGTTCGCTGCGCCATTGGCTTATGTACTTAAACTGGGATTTGTTCCTATACGCAAGCAAGGTAAATTACCTGGTGCAGCTATGGGACATGATTACGATCTGGAATACGGTAGTGATCGTATTGAAATTCACCATGATGCAATCAGCAAAGGTGAAAAAATCCTGATCATTGATGATTTGCTGGCTACCGGTGGCACCGCGCTAGCGGCAGCTACCTTAGTACAAAAAATGGGTGGTGAGGTCGTCGAATGCGCTTTTCTGATTGATCTGCCCGACATAGGTGGTCGCAAACGACTCGAGCAAGCAGGCATATCCGTTTTTGCTTTGTGTGAGTTTGAGGGCGATTGATATGAGCGAAGTCATAGAAACACTACGGTTGCGTGAGACTGCCAATGGCACACTACTGGAAATGATAGATCAAACTCGTCTGCCCGCTGTGTTTGAGTACGTAAGCTATGACTCCGCACAAGGTGTGGCTCACGGCATACGCAGCATGGTCGTACGTGGCGCACCGGCCATAGGTGTTGCCGCTGCTTACGGTGTCGCGCTTGAAGCACTACGCCTTTGCAAGCAGGCTGACAATCTATTTGATCAACAGCTTGACATCGGATTTACACAACTGACAGAAAGTCGTCCAACTGCCGTTAATCTTTTCTGGGCACTCAATCGCATGCGAGCTTGTTGGGTTCAACATCAAAGCAAAGAAAAAAATCAACTCGCAACAACACTTCTAAATGAAGCAAAGCTCATTCACGAAGAAGATATCAACGTTAACCACGCAATTGGAGTCAACGGGGCCATCTTGCTGCCCGATGGCGCTCGTGTACTAACTCATTGCAATGCCGGTGCCTTGGCCACTGCAGGCCATGGTACGGCTTTGGGAGTGATTCGCTCTGCCGTGGCAGCGGGAAAAAAAATTAGTGTCATCGCTGATGAAACTCGCCCTTTTTTGCAAGGCGCCAGACTAACAGCCTGGGAAATGGTTCAGGAAAACATACCAATCACACTGATCACTGACAACATGGCGGGTCATCTAATGGCGCAAGGAGACATTGATGCTGTCATTGTGGGTACGGATCGTGTTGCAGCTAATGGTGATGTCGCTAATAAGATAGGCACTTATATGGTAGCTGTGCTGGCGCATCGCCATGGCATTCCTTTTTATGTAGCCTGCCCACTTTCAACGATAGATATTTCAGTTAAAAGCGGTGACTATATACCCATAGAAGAAAGACCTGCTCACGAAGTGACAGGCTACCGCGACTATCAGTGGGCAGCGCAAGGCGTTAAAGTACGCAATCCCTCATTCGATATAACGCCGGCTGAATTGGTAACCGCTTTAATTACAGAGAAAAAAGTCATTCACTCCCCCAATGAATTAAACATAAAAGAATTATTTATGTAGTAGCAGTCAATGAAAAGAATTTTTTTATTCAAAAGAATTTTTTCGATACCAATGCAGGTATTTCCTCAGGTGGCACTGGCCGGGAGATTAAATAGCCCTGAATTTCATCACAGCCCATGGACTGAAGTATTTTCAGCTGCTCCGTAGTTTCAACACCTTCTGCCACGATGGCAATATCTAGACTGCGACCAATCGAGACTATCGTTTCACACAATGCCCTGCTCTGATGGTCAGTCTCGAGTTTGTACACAAATGATTGGTCAATTTTTACTACATCAATATCCAGACTCTGTAGTTTCGATAATGAAGAATATCCCGTACCAAAATCATCAATTTGCAGCTCTATACCCATTTCGCTTAATTTTTGCAGCTCATGCAATGCTACTCCGGTTTCTTCCAGCATGCTTGATTCGGTCAGCTCAATCGCTACCAGTGAAGCTGGAAGCCCAAATTTTTCGAGATTCTCTCGTAATGACTGACGTAAGCCATCGTCAATTAATTGAAGCGCTGATACATTAATGGATACAGGACGAAGCAGGCTACCTTGCTCACGCCAGGTCATCAACTGCTGACAGACTTTGCGTATAACCAGATCACCCAGTGGAATAATTAAACGTGATTTCTCAGCCACTGGAATAAATTCGGCAGGTGAAATAAGACCCTGCCCAGTTTTACGCCAGCGTATGAGTGCCTCCATACTAGCGAATTCACCGCTATGAGCAAACGCTCTAGGCTGATAATAAATTATAAATTCATCATTTTGTATGGCCAGCTCTAAAGCACGCTCCGTAGAAATTCTGTCACGGATTTTTTGAGCAAATTCTTCGTTATAAAAACGATATTGCGACTTTCCCTCTGATTTTGCCTGATACATCGCAGCATCTGCTGATCGTAGTAAGGTATCCATATCTTTCCCATGATCAGGAAAGACACTAATACCTATGGATGCCTGAGGTATAAATCCACGCCACTGAGCCACAGAATTTTCTAAGCGTATGGCATTAAGTAATTTATCTGCAATTGGAATGACATCTGCTACGTCATCAATGTCATTAATAACTATTAGAAATTCATCTCCGCCAATGCGCACTAAATAATCAACTGAGCGCAGAGCCAGACCCAGGCTATTGGCTATTGCAATAATTAATTCATCACCACTTTTATGCCCTAATGAATCATTGATATCTTTAAAATTATCCAGATCAACATATAGCAGCGCCATTCGATAGTTCTTGTCAACGGCATGTTTTAGTGCGGTTGGAATATAATCATTCAACCAATGACGATTAGGTAAACCGGTGAGTGAATCTGTTCTCGCCATCGCGGCAAGTGTTTCAGTTTGCTGACGAGCTTCAGATACATCGCGAATAGTTACAGCAACGCCATTACCAGAACGTACTCCCCGTCGCTGAAACCAACCCGCTGCATGCCGCTTACCATGTGCAACATGAAATTCATCTTCAACAAAACCTTCTTTAAGTACTTTGGAAAAAAAATCACGCAGGCTTTGCAGTGCTTTTCCATAATAAATCTCTGTGCAGCATTTACCTATCAATTTGGCGCGCGGGTAACCTGAAATCTCTGCAGCTCGCTCATTACAGTCTTCAATTAGTAAACGACTGATACGCCCATCGTCATGATAGGTTGGCTGAACCATATAAAACGCTTCATGCGCCCCATCAACTGCCAAGCGAAACGTACTTTGAACTTCAGACTCATGTCGCAGCTGTTCTAAATGTTTTAGCTGGGTATACGCACCAACTGCAGCTAATAACAGAATGAGTACACTAAATATGCCAGCAATGCCCAGATAGACCGACTGCGTTACTGCGTAGGATGCAATGGAATTATCTTCATCAATGGCAGCTACTGCTACTAATGGATAGTTATTAATTCTTTTCCAGCTAAGTAAACGTGCCCGCTGATCTATAAATTGATCTGCATTTATCCGTGCGTTTCCCTGGTATGAGGAAAAACTGGGCGTCGTTCGGTAAAACGATTTCACAGATCCGCCACCCGAATGGCTGGCCATGAGCAAGCCATCCGTAAAATAAACGCCAACAAAATCGCCAATTAACAATCGGGATTCATCATAGTAGCTAGTTAGGTAATTGACTTCTATAGCAATCAATACCACGCCATCAAATGACCCATCAGGACGGTTGAATGGCCGTGAAAACCGTATAATTTTTTTTCCTGTAAAACCACCACGTCCTTCTGTAGGGGCTGATATTAATAGGCCTTCATTAGGATCTTGAACATGCTTTATGAAAAATGGTAAATCACCCATAAAAGTATCTTTGGGTAATTGCCGTGTTGAAGAAACAGCATAGCCTTTGGCATTAATAACGACAGGATAAATAGTTTTCTCAAAGACTCCTTGCCGGTATTGCTCATCAAGATCCAAGGGCACCGCTCGATGCTCCCACTGATATTTGATAGCCAATGAGAGTTGGTCAATTTGAGATACTAAACGTGATACTTGCTCAGCAGCCGTACCTGCTCGCGAAATTGCTTCCTCTCGAGCCTTATTAAGTAACTCCTTACGATCTAAATGAATTTTAAAAAGCGCAATAATAAAAACAATTACCACAAGCGCTATTCCACCTAAACCCCAGCCCAGCACAATACGATTGTGCTTTTTGAGTGCATTGAAATCTAAGTGAGACAACAAATTAGGCATGGTGCAGCTGCATCAATCTTCTAAATAAACAGATGAACGACAGGAGGAAATTCTTACTATTATGCAAGATATTTCTGCAAGTTCATAATTGCCACAGAGCAACATTTAGTGACTACTTTTCGAGTTTATGGAACTTACAATACCGCCCGTAATCCAATGATTTGATGATTTCATCGGAGGTTATGATGCGAAAAGAAATCCCTATCGGCAGTGATGAGGTGAAGGCTGCTCACCATGAATACGCCCCATCTGGCGGCTCTATGAGCGTATTGGGCTTACGAGAGGAGTTAGCCAACCTCAAGGACGATCTTGATGCGCTGATGTCACATGCCTCAACCCTGACGGAAAGCGAGCTGCGCGAAGCGAGAGATCGTATATTGACTCGCTTTTCTTCTGTGAAAAATGTAGCCCGTAGTTTTGCCAGCGAAGCGACGCGACAACTAGCTCAGGGTCGGGATGTGACATTAGAATTCGTGCGCAATCGCCCATTTCAATCAGTGCTGATGGCTGCAGGCGCTGGCCTGCTGTTGGGCGTACTTCTTAGACGCGATTAATCTTCAGTAAGCGGCTCCTATGCTACGAAGTGCTCGGGCGCTTGTAACGAGTTCAGGCAGCGCATACTGGTACTTGCCGATGAATATCGCACTCGCGCATGAACGCTATATATCAAAACATTAATGGACACCATTAATGGGTACTACTAAGGGCGGCGGAGAACTGTATCCCTCCTGCCGCCTTTAATCACTGAATAGCTAACAACACCGCACTCGCAAAACCCACTAGCCTGTGTGTCCAGCTACTTGGGATGCTGGTGACGTGCTAGCTTCACTGGCCTCATTCCAAATGCTGCGTTGCGCACCCAGTGCTCCTAGTGCCCCACCAACAGAGCTAAGCACAATGGAAATCAATATGGCCACAAAGGTAGTCCATGAAGCTATACGAAAGTCTTTTACTACCTGGGCAGCTGCGGCTCGTCCTTCTGGCGATGCTTGTTCTGACGAGCCAGAAAGAATCAAGGCTTCATCTATTACTGTAGCGGCACGCTCGCGCTGAACATTCAAAGTAGTGTTTAAATAATTAATCGCCTGATCGCGCCGTCCAGACAATATGTATTCTTGCAATGTGCGTAAAGCAGATGATTCCATATTGGGACCTAATTGCCGAGCCAACATACTGGCTACAGTAGCGCCCGAGGGCGTGACAACTACACTACCCTGTATAAGGTTAGACACAAGGCCAGAAATTAACGAACCACCGGTCGTTGTTGCGAGAATTAATGCCAGCATGACAGAGACTGCCCAACAAATAACACCATGCAGCATGCCATCAACTTTGCGCCGTAAGCCTGACAGGCGACCAGCAACATAGGAACCCACAAATGCTGCGATCAATAGAGAACAACAGGCCCAGATTAGTGCACCTACGCCAGGAATTTCACCCAGAGAGATATTTACAAGTGCCAGGCCACTAGCGACACCTAGCATCATTAATACTAACTGCACAGATATGGCTATGCTGACCCCGGCAAGTACAGCACTCCAGCGTATGGGAGGGAATAAACTTCCTCTTATAGGGCTTTTATGGTGCGTCGCTTCCTCAGCTATTTTTTCTGTACCGCCTTCCATTGATAAGGTCTTCATCAACATCTCCTAGTAGAATCAATCAACGATAAATCACGCAGTAAACCATCCATTTTTTATATCTTTGATACCACTCCGTTAGTAATTTTTACTCTATCACCTTGCTTAAGTATCGGTTGAGACTCTTGTGCGAACGATTGTAATGTTCCATCGTCCATGCGCAACGTAACCTTGTATACGTGATCATTTTTCTGGCGTTGTTTTTCAAGTTCATGGCCTACATAAGCACCACCTGCAGCGCCAGCTATGGTCGTAACTGTTTTACCTGTACCACCGCCCACCTGATAACCGAGTAATCCTCCCACCGCTGCTCCAGCTAGCGTTCCGAGGCCTATACTTTGTGATCGCGATATCGTTTCTATAGAAACAATGGTTGCATTCCCATTCACATGGCTAGAAATAGGATAGGTTTGTACTTGCGAGCTTCCACCGCCTAAGTTACCCAAATTCTCGCATGCAATGCAACTGAGTATCAGTGCGCTCATCAACATGATCATTACTTTTCGCAGCATATTTTTCTCCTACCAAGGAAGTTTCATAATGCATAGGGAGTGGATTCATACCTGGCAGCATTTGTAATTTTTCATTGCATTTATAGTCTTCAAGCCGGTTATACAAACTTTTTAAACTTATCCCAAGAAGATTTGCCGCATTTTTTTTTACGCCACCACAATAAAGAAGCGTAGATAAAACCAAACGTCGATTAGCCTCATAAAGTGTTGTACCTAACCGAATATCAATAGAACGTTTTTTTTCTCCAAGTTTATTTGTAGGTTCGTTTGGAATAGCCAGTTCAACTAAATGATTCGAAAGTATGCATGCTCGGTGTATAAAATTACGTAATTCTCTGACGTTTCCTGGCCAGGAGTATTTTTTCAAGTCAGAGATCATTCGTGCTGACAGAATTTTTTTAGTTGCATACAAACGATTAAATTCATTTAAAAAATGCCGTGCTAATAGCTCTATATCTTCCATGCGATCCCACAGAGAAGGCAATTGAATGGGAAGTATATTTAATCGATAATACAAATCTAGTCTAAATCGCCCCTCTGCAATAGCATGCAGCGGACACTGATTAGTGGCTGCAATAATTCGAACATCACTATCGAGCATATGATTTCCACCAATACGCACAAATTTTTTTGTTTCCAACACCCGTAATAGCTTTACTTGTGATATCACCGGCATCTCTATGATCTCATCCAAAAATAAAGTGCCGCCTCTCGCTCTTTCAAAGTAGCCCTTATGTAGCCGATCAGCTCCAGTAAAACTACCTTTTTCATGCCCAAATAACTCACTTTCAAGTAATTGTGGCGATATGGCTCCACAATTTATTGGCAAGAAAATTTGCTGCTTACGCTGACTTTGAGCATGAATTTCTTGGGCTACCAACTCTTTACCTGTACCACTTTCTCCAATAATAAAAATACTGGCCTCTGTTACAGCCAGTCGTTGTATTTGCTGCCGTAATAGATTCATAGCAGCTGAGTACCCAAGTAAGCTCGTTGATTGCAATGCAGTCTCAGGTACACCCTGCAATGCACTAGTCTCTACTTCGGATGACATAGTCTGCCTTTGAAATAAATCATGATCCTCAGCCAGAACTCAGCGATCGCAAGGAGTAGCATTCTTTTCTTTACGATTTATAACCTGCGTATTGCATGAGTGATCAAGGGTAATGCCTGTGTGCACAGTACGCAGTAAAGCGCGTGCCAACTATAGGCTTGACTTACTAGAGGGCGCTAGGTTCAGCCGCTGATATCAAGTTCTGCGTAGCAGCAAATGAAGAGGTATATTGATAATTTCAGTGGATAGAAAAGTGAGGATGCTACTGTTTATTGCGGCGTAATTGAGAGGAAGTTTTGATGGTGGCTATTTAGGTAGTTTCACTTATTACTGAGTCCAAAGCTTTCAGTAATAGATGAGATTCACCAGTGGCAAGCTCTTTAGAATCGGATAAACGCTGACGAAAAATACGTGCTCCAGGCAATCCTGCTACCAACCCTAGCATGTGGCGTGTAATGCTATTTAAACGCGGGCCGCCTGCTGCTAATTGAGAGTCTATGTACGGCAGCATGGCATGGATGATCTCAGTACGCGTACGTGGTACGGCAGTATCACCATAATACCGAGCATCAAATACAGCCATCAGGTAAGGGTGATGGTAGGCCTGACGACCGAGCATTACACCATCGACATACTTGAGATGTTCATCAATTTCACTGAGCTCTTTAATGCCACCATTTATAATGATTTCTAACTCAGGGAAATCTTTTTTTAATTGATATGCTCGTTCATATCGTAATGGAGGGATTTCACGATTTTCTTTTGGGCTAAGACCCTTGAGTACCGCATTGCGCGCATGAACAATAAATGTTTTGCAACCTGCTTGCGCCACTATTCCAACAAAATCACGCACAAAATCATAGGAATCAATTTCATCAATACCTATTCTGTGCTTAACAGTTACATCGATACTCACAGCATCACGCATCGCTTTTACACAGTCTGCCACGAGGGTTGGCTCAGCCATTAAGCATGCGCCAAACGCACCGCGCTGCACCCGCTCTGATGGGCAGCCGCAGTTTAAATTGATTTCATCATATCCCCACTGCTCACCTAATTTGGCACTTTGTGCCAGATCAGAGTATTCGCTTCCACCGAGTTGTAATGCAACGGGATGCTCTTCTTC
>CAYUDI010000053.1:0-3694 GCA_964443585.1 uncultured Bifidobacterium sp. | reverse complement strand
TTGAAATCTAAATGCCTGGCTTTGTCACCATGAATAATGGCACCCGTCGTAACCATTTCGGTATACAACCAGGTATGCCGAGTTATATGGCGATGAAACATGCGGCAATGACGATCAGTCCAATCCATCATTGGAGCAACCGAGAGCCGGCGCGGCGGTAGTGTAGTTAAACGATTCACAAGTTAATTATTTGGTGCAATGCGACAGACCGCATTGTACCGGTGGAAGGGTACCTTGGTAATTTGCAGTAAAGTGATGGCACTTTGCAAGCGGAGACTGCACCATGCCCATCGATACTTCTCACTACTGGATGCCCTTTACGGCCAATCGGCAGTTCAAAGCGCGTCCGCGCTTAATGAAAACTGCCTCTGGTATGTATTACACCGCCGAGGATGATCGACAAATTCTTGATGGAACCGCCGGGCTTTGGTGTGTCAACGCGGGTCATGCCCATCCACGAATTACCGAGGCCATTAGCGAGCAAACACACACACTGGATTTTGCACCGCCTTTTCAAATGGGTCATGCTAAGGCCTTTGAAGCTGCCAGCGCATTAGCTCACATAGCACCCGCAGAATTGAACCGCGTTTTTTTCTGTAACAGTGGCTCTGAGGCAGTCGATACGGCATTGAAAATGGTACTTGCTTACCATCGATTACGCGGTGATGGGCTACGTACAAAATTGATAGGTCGTGAACGTGGTTATCACGGTGTAGGATTTGGAGGCATTGCTGTTGGTGGCATTGCAGGCAACCGTAAACATTTTGGCGCAGCGTTATCCTCCGTTGATCACTTGCGCCATCCCTTAGATATTTCGCGTAATGCTTTTTCGCATGGCCTGCCGTTACACGGTGCTGAACTTGCTGATGAATTTGAACAGCGACTACTCGCATTACATGATCCTGCTACGGTGGCAGCGTTAATTATCGAACCTGTACAAGGTTCTACTGGTGTCATCATTCCACCTAAAGGTTATTTAGAAAAATTACGCGCTATCTGCGATAAATATGGCATCTTGCTCATCTTCGATGAAGTCATCACGGGCTTTGGACGACTGGGTACGGCGTTTGCTGCCGATTATTTTGGTGTTATTCCTGATTTGATCTGCTGTGCCAAAGGCTTAACTAATGCCGCCGTTCCTATGGGTGCGGTGATTGCTAAACAATCGATACATGATATTTTCATGGAGAAGTCACCCGAGAATGGCATCGAGTTTTATCACGGCTATACCTACAGCGGTCACCCATTAGCTTGTGCTGCTGCTATAGCGACTCTGCAGGTCTATCACGATGAAAAATTATTTGATCGTGCCGCAACTATGTCGGCTGCATTTCAACAAGCAGCGCATAGCTTGAAAGGCCTGCCGTATGTAAAAGATGTACGCAATCTGGGGCTGGTGTGCGGCATAGAACTAGAACCTATCCCCGGCAAACCAACGGCACGCGCCTATGAAGTCTTTGAGCGCTGTTTTTGGGATAAGAATTTACTGATACGAACTACGGGTGACATTATCGCGCTCTCACCACCGCTCATCATTAATCAAGAGCAGATAGATACGCTGTTTGGTACCTTGACTGATGTGCTTAAATCCATGAAATAAAAATTTTAACAGCCTACAGCTGGGGGCCCACCAATAAAAAAGCGCCCACGGGCGCTTTTTTATTTTACGTTGAGGACGATCATGCTGCTTCGCGCGATGCCTTTTTACGCTCATGCTCTTTCAAAAAACGTTTACGCAAACGTATGCTTTTAGGGGTGATCTCAACCAGCTCATCGTCTTCAATAAACTCAACGGCGTATTCCAACGTCAGATCAATCGGCGGAACTAAACGAACTGCTTCATCGGTACCCGAAGCACGCACGTTGGTGAGCTGTTTGCCCTTGATCGGGTTAACCACCAAATCATTGTCGCGTGAATGTATACCGATGATCATGCCTTCGTATACTGGGTCATTGTGAACAACGAACATACGGCCGCGTTCCTGCAATTTCCACAAGGCATACGCAACCGCAGCGCCATCGTCTTGCGAAACTAGCACGCCATTGCGACGACCTGCCAGCTCACCCTTGGTAGCATCAACCAAACCATACGCATCAAACACATGGCTCATCAAGCCAGTACCGCGAGTAAGCGTCATGAACTCACCTTGGAAACCAATCAGGCCACGAGCTGGCACACGGTATTCAAGACGCACACGACCTTTACCATCGGGTTGCATATCTTGCAGGTCAGCACGGCGACGACCGAGTTCTTCCATTACACCGCCCTGATGAGTTTCTTCTACATCGACGGTAAGATTTTCGAACGGCTCATGACGCACACCGTCAATCATCTTGAAGACAACTCGAGGACGCGATACGGCCAACTCATACCCTTCACGACGCATATTTTCGAGCAAAATCGTCAAGTGCAATTCACCACGACCTGACACTTCAAATATCGTGTCGTCATCGGTCGGCGATACGCGCAATGCAACGTTGGCTTTGAGTTCGCGATCCAAGCGTTCGCGCAGCTGACGACTGGTGATGAACTTACCTTCACGACCAGCCAATGGCGAAGTATTCACCATGAAATTCATAGTCAGGGTCGGCTCGTCTACGGTCAGCATAGGCAAAGCATCCGGCATATCAGGCGCGCAAACGGTGGTGCCTATACCCAAATCTTCTATGCCGTTAATGAGCACAATGTCACCCGCCCATGCTTCAGTAACTACTTCGCGTTCCAAACCTCTGAATTTCAATACTTGATTGATACGCGCTTTAACCGGTGTGGAATCGGGACCATTCATAATCACCACATCTTGCAATGCTTTGACACGACCACGGCTGATACGTCCGATACCTATCTTGCCAACGTAAGACGAATAGTCGAGTGACGAAATTTGCAGCTGCAACGGACCGTCCGGGTCATCATCACGCACAGGCACGTGACGCAAAACGGCGTCAAACAAGGGATCCATATTGCCATCGCGCACATCGGATTCCAAACTGGCATAACCATTTAATGCAGAGGCATACACCACGGGAAAATCGAGTTGTTCTTCGGTAGCGCCGAGTTTGTCAAAGAGTTCAAACGTTGCGTTAATTACCCACTCGGGGCGCGCGCCCGGACGATCGATTTTATTGACAACAACAATGGGCTTTAAACCTAAAGCAAGCGCTTTGCGAGTGACAAATCGCGTTTGCGGCATAGGACCTTCAACGGCGTCAACCAACAACAAAACCGAATCCACCATCGATAGCACCCGCTCTACTTCACCACCGAAATCGGCGTGACCCGGTGTGTCGACGATGTTGATGTGCGTGCCTTTGTATTCCACAGCACAGTTTTTGGCGAGAATCGTGATGCCACGCTCTTTTTCAAGATCGTTGGAATCCATAACGCGTGTATCAACCTGCTGGTTTTCTCGGAAGGTGCCTGACTGGCGAAGGAGTTGGTCAACGAGGGTAGTTTTACCGTGGTCAACGTGGGCGATAATGGCGACGTTACGAAGTGCGCGAGTCATGGTCTCAAATTTTTTGGGATTTGCGAGAGGTCGGGATTGTATCATGCCTTAGTGATAAATCTGCGTATTCGCCCAAAATGCACGGCAAAAAACCGAGCGAATTCGTCAATACAGATGACCAACGGTTGTTTGCTTGCGCACAAAACCAGCAACAGCGGGCATACCCACACCTAGCGCACAATCACGCG
>CAYUDI010000052.1:0-14325 GCA_964443585.1 uncultured Bifidobacterium sp. | reverse complement strand
AACTGTATCTACATTACGGATTCGGCAGGCTATATGTTGCCCGATGATGTGACTGTACGTATTGATGCTGTGCGTCAGGCATTAAAACCAGAAACTGAACTCGGTTTTCATGGGCACCACAACTTAGCCATGGGTATTGCAAATTCTCTGGCTGCTGTTGCAGCTGGCGCCAATCGTATTGATGCTGCTGCTGCTGGTTTGGGCGCAGGTGCCGGTAATACACCGATGGAAGTATTCATTGCAGTATGCGCACGTATGGGTGTTGAAACTGGTGTGGATGTTTTCAAAATTCAAGACGTTGCCGAAGACTTGGTGGTACCTATCATGGATCACATTATTCGCATCGACCGTGATTCACTCACCTTGGGGTATGCTGGGGTTTATTCGAGCTTTTTATTATTTGCCAAACGAGCCGAAGCAAAGTACGGCGTATCAGCACGCGATATTTTGGTAGAACTGGGACGTCGCGGCATGGTGGGTGGCCAAGAAGACATGATAGAAGACACCGCCATGACCATGGCACGAGAACGTAAACAACACAGCTTATCAGCTGCTGCCTGACCACCAACCCTAGGAGATCGTATGCCCTTTGCTCAAATTTACATGATCGTAGGAAGAACCGAAGAACAAAAGCGTGCCGTGATTGAAAAAGTCACTGACGCTTTACAGGAAGCGGTTGGCGCACCCAGAGAATCGATACGCATCATGATTCAGGATATACCAAACACAAACTGGGGAATCGCGGGTACTTCGGCCAAGGATTTGGGTAGGTAGGCAATTATCAGCGCAGATATGTGCTGATATGTATAAATTTGCTAAATCAGCTCACCCTAAAAAAATGTTTCAGGGTGGGCCAACGTGAATTGTTACAGGTGAAGGACCATCTAGGCAGGTCTCAACTGCTAGTCAATTACTTGATGATGGTTATAGAACCTTGAATATCACCGCCACGCCGAATCTCAAGATCCGCATACGAAATATCACCGTTGACCCGTCCAGTGGATTCGATCAATAGCGTGCCTTCTGCTGTCAGGGTCTGATTAACCTGACCTTCAACACGGATGTGTTTGGCTTCTGTCGTGCCATTAATAACGCCGCGTAACGTGACGTTGATAGATTGTGCCTTGATTACGCCATCGAATGCGCCATCAATTTCAGCTAACCCGGGGGCTACAACAGTCCCCGTCATTTTTACTCCGCTGCCGACAAACAAGTCGCCCTTAGGGTTATTCACCATAAAATCCTCCATACGAATTAAAAGCTGTAATACAAATTACCATGCATTTCTATGCCATACTTTACCGCATATAAATCAACTATTGCTGTGTCTGCGCACGTAAAAATTATCGAGCATGCATCACGTGGTAGTAACTCCAGCAACCCGACACAGCATATAGAGTTAAATAATTTTCAAAATGAAAATTATTTGCTTGTATAAGTCAATCAGACCCTATGAATAGTCATAGTTCAACCAAAGACTGGCCACAATTGACTCGCATTGCTAGCGCATGTGTGATGATGCTTGCGTGTTCAGTGGTCGTGGCTGATACATCAGGTGGTGAGGCTACCCCTGCGTTCAATCGAGTGGATACAGAAAAGACAGCATCACCTCTTCCCGTACGCGACAAAGAACGCTTATCCTTACCCGAGTCGGCATTTGTGCAAACTGAATCGCATGCCCCAGTGCCTAAACTGTCCGCACCTATGCGACCCACAGCGCATGCGATCGAAGCCGATGTTTCTATCGTCCCGCAAACAAAATCACGTGCGCGCCCTGCTAACGAATCAGTGGGCCAGAGTTCAATTTCTCAAAATGGCAATGCGCCGCAGGTAACTGAAATCAAGCGCGTTGAATTACGCCGACCTGAAAAGCTGGTTGCGATCCCCAAAGATGCCGCTGTAGAAAATACAGTCTCAAACAGCATACCTTCTGAGCCCAAGCTGAGCTCTGCTGCACCGCCGCCTCTGGTAACTCTGCCTGATGCATCAGCTCTGGTCAAACCCAGCCCACAGCCAATCTATACATCGGTTAAGAACCGAACTAACTTTGTCAGTTCATTTAAAAAGATGAAGGCATCCGATGCCTTACCTACCATTGAGCGCCGCGATCACCTGCAACCTGGCGTGACGATACAGACGCAGGCTGAGATGTCAACAAGCAGCGTTAGTAGTTCGCAAAACGAAGAGGATTTATTGGCAGCGAAACAATCTCTCGCAGAATCGACTGCGAGACTGCGCATCATAGAAAAGACTATACAAGATATGCATCAGATGTTGCCCGCACCTGCAGGTGCGCACAACGGCTCGCTGGTGGTCGCTGCCTTGCCCTATGCATCGGTTACCGTACAAAGCAATGACGATTCTCTGCCATATGTTCAGTCAACTGGCATTAGCACTGACACAGAAAATACCACGCTCGCTGGCAGTAAGATTCCAGCAGTAGGGCAATGGGGTTTGTTACAACTGATATTGGTTTCTATTGCTGCAGGCATAGTGGGTTATGCACTACTTCATCGCACTAAAAAAGCCAGCTTAAAGTAAGCACAAATTCGCTACGAATTAACGCGGCATATCGGGAGGTATTTCCCTCTTGGCCGCCATTGAGCGACGTCTTTCGACTTTTTGTATTCCCCCTTCATCAGCACCTTTTTTTCTGTCATTGACCACCGTTGCGTTAACTGCATCTGCTGGCTTAGCAATTTCTACAGACTTGGGTGATTCTGTTGACGTAGGTGATTCAACGGACTTAATCTCATCCGGCGCTTTGCTTGCAGGCGGGTTGGTATCGTCTTTATTCGCTTGCTCACAGGGAGTTTGCTGCATGCATGAGGCTGATTGATCGACGTATTTTTCAATATCGAAGGTCTCTTCAGCTGCACTTGGCTTTTCTTCTGCAACCACATCGGCCACAGACATTTCTTGTTCTGTGGTTTGTTGGTCTGCTTGTTTGTCGTCTGCTTGTTTATCGTCTGCTTGTTTATCTACCGGTTGCGCCTCGTTCGATTGCGCTACGACAGTATCAACCGCTGACTCGTTTACTAGGGCCTCTGAGCCAGTTTTTGTTACCGATTCGGGCGCAGGACATTCAACAGGCGGAGGTACTGCAGGACAAACTGCCGCAGCATCATTGGCCGCAGGTGCGGTAGCCGCTTGTATGGGCTGTGCCACCACCTCTGCGCTATCAACGTGTGCAGGTGTCTGACACCCCGACAAGAAAAAAACCAACACTAAAACGATCAGTTTAGGATTCATTCGATCTCCCGCAGTCTTAGACTAAGCTGTGCCGCCAATTACTGACTGCATGCCGCAATGAGTTTGCGAATGTTCTTGTTATAGGGAGGTATCTCTAAATAGAAATCACCCAGATCAGTAGTTAATTTCAAAGCCAAGTCAAAGACAACATCAAGCTCATCGATATAACGATTGTTTTTAATTTCTTTGTAATCCGCTTGCCACACCAGATGTCCTTCTTTGGCCAAACCTAAAGTCGCAGTGTGTACATTATTAAAAAAGCTGCTCTGACTGACAGTAATGCCGTTCTCAAGTAACTGATCATTCTTGCGTGTTTTACTAAAGGGTGCACCTTCTTTACCGCTTACTTGCACCGGCAGCTTTACATCGTAAAACGTCATCTGCGCTTTGATAACTTTTTTGCTATCGACAGCACTACAAGTTAGCTCAGTTACCACACTACCCGCACCGACTGCCGTTTCGTTCTCAACAATGAGTATCTCTTTTTTGGAGAGTTCATCTCTGGCTGTTTTAATCGTGTACTTGAACTTGGAGTCTGTAGCTACTGCTTCACCTTGAGCAGTAAACTGTGCCGCATGTTTGCGAAAATCTGCAACCTGGCGTAGACGTTTTTCTTCACTGTCTTTTTGCTGATCAGCTTCCCATACGGCGATCGCATCGCGCGTTTTTGGGTGATCACATTTGTAGAGTTTCTGCGGATCTTTTTGACCCACATTGCCCTTGTAGTCGAGCAGCTTGCCGTATTGAATGACCAAACGACCATCGATTTCCTGAAACAATTTCTGTATGTAGTGTTCCTGATAATCGAGATAGGAAATGCTGGCCACTGGAATGACTTCGCCATCAGCCCGGGGGATTCTCACTAATTGTTTCAACACAAAATAGCTTTTCCCATTAACTGAGGTGATGTCGAATTTTTCTATACTCAAAATACCGGTATCCGCAGGGGCCAATTCCTCGCGTATGTTTCGTTTACGACGAATGATTTCCTCACCTAGCTGTCCATCTTTATCTGTCAGATGAAACTCATGATGGTCTCGTACAGACGCCATACCGACTTTGGGAAATAAAGCGCATTGTGAGATGGGTGACCATTGGCCCGCCAGTTTGGATAATTGAGCCTGCTTCTCGCTCTCGTCCATATCTGCTGCATGGACTAAGGACACCGCCAATAAGGCAACTAATGCTGTGTGAATTTTTTTCATTTTGACTCCACAGCCACTGGGTGAGTGGTGATTTGCCAATCACAAACCCGGGCCATTATTATTCTATTAATGTTTTGACTAACTCAGCCGGTTTTCCCAACCTTATTGTAAAAACGTTTATATTTCTGGCTGGGCTAGAAATACTACACTGACATTTTTACACTCTTTACACTTTTTACGTAGAAAAGTAAGGTTAGCCGTCATTGCTGTGGTTTTTCGGCAAAAAACCAGAATAAACCTTTGATAAATAAGATCTATGGGTAATTCAAAAAAATAATCAAAATAGTAATTATTTAATTGACACCATAAATGCATTAGTGTGAATGCTCGAATTACAGGGGGATGTGTGAGTCTGGAGAGAACTGCAAAAGCACTCAATACCAGTTTGCGTGGATTAAAAAAACCCGCACAGGATATGACTGCACAAGAAATCGGAATGCTATTGCTAATGGCATCAAAATCTCTATCCGAATTCATTAACTTCTCAAACTCGCTGGTGGATATCAATACCGATGCCTACATAGAAAGTCGCGATGTTCTCGCGATTAATGAGGTCTTCAATGAATTGATTTTGTATTTGTCCAAGGCGCGAACCTATGCGCCTTTGTCTGAACTTTCCATGGTTGAAACTAAAGTACTTAATGAATTTCGTGAATTACTTTTATCTATAAAACACGATATTGATCAGCAATAATTAATTATCCTCAATAATGCCAGTTAGCTTTTTCGTATCGGACAAAGCGCCCATCATTCCATAAGCCTTCCATAGGAACGCGGTCAGCAGAAAAACTCAAGGTGCCGTAACCATGATAGCGACCATTTAAAAAATCGCCTACGTACTTGCCTCCATTCGGATAACTTAAAGTGCCACGACCTTTAATTTGGTCCTGAGAAAAATCACCTACGTACTCACGTCCATCAGCAAAGGTATATTCACCCCGCCCATGAAAGTAATTATTGTTAAAACTGCCCTCATACCGGCTGCCACTGGCAAAATAATAAATACCTGAACCATGTCGCATACCATTCGTAAATTCACCCTCGTAACGGTCACCGTTACGGTATAACCAAATTCCCTTGCCGGTAATTTTATCTCTTGCATATTCACCGACATACTTCTCGCCAGAGACAAATCGATACTCTCCCTGCCCCTCTTTTAGGCTGTCTACAAATTCACCAATATAGACGTCGCCATTTTTATAGGTCTGTTTACCATGGCCAGTAATTTTTCCGTTGGTAAATTCACCTTCGTAGATCTCGCCATTCACAAAGCTCAATTTTCCCTGACCATTTTTCAAATCATCAAAAAATTGTCCTTCATACTGACTACCTGAGGGGTAAGAGTACACACCCTTGCCATGCTTTAAACCATTTCTTACCTCACCCACATAATTTTCTGGCATGGGTAAAGGTGCTGGTGGAATAACCTCGGCCAGCACAACGGGCTCAGGTGGGACAATAACCGGCTCTGCCACTATGGTTTCGGGCGCGGCAACAGCAGGCACTACCGCCACAGGCTCGGGTGGCGGGTCTATCGATGCACAACCTGTAACTACAAGGCTACTGACAACAATAATCAGGGCGTGGGTAAATTTCATAATCTGTCCTCAACAACATAGCCAATCAAATTAACTAGCTGATAATAATTTTTGTGCATTGATGATAAACAGATTACTCTCCCAACTTTAGTTTTTCAGGTGTAAATTTCCAATTAGCTAAATATGCTAGTATCTTTTTGACGAATAAACAGCGCATAATCTTTCAAAACATATTTGCAAACCCATTCAATATACTGATTTACACGATTTACTCACTATTCTGTTCTCAATCCACTCAGCAGAAATTTATCTATGAAACTCAAAAAAACAATCCTCGCCGCTGCCCTGCTTTTACCCGTTATGGCGTGGTCCCAACAGACATCCGGCAAGATTTCTACTAACGGATTGACTTACGATTATGTAGGTATTGGCTACGCCAACATCATTTTCAATAGCCCCATACAAGCAACTCTCCATGGCACAAGCATAGAGGGCAGCAAACTGGTTGCTGAAAATTTCTACGTATTTGGAAACTATTTCTCTACTTCAGCAGATCAAATTAAAGTCGGCGGAATTACACAGTCAACAGAGTTGGATTTTCGTCAGTATCAACTGAGTGCAGGTTATCGCCGTGCGCTTCAACCTGGTACCGATCTTATTAGTAGCGTCAGTGTGGTGAATGGTTCCACACGTGTGAACAGCGGTGCCAGCTCAGAAGCCAATATTTATCCCGTATCAGTGGGCGTGAAATCACGACTGACACAAAATTGGGAAGGTAGCGCCTCTGGCATTATCGTCTCGGGTGATTTTGCATCGGTCGTAAATCTTCAATACAGATTTAGCGATCTGTATGCCGTTGGTGGATATCTTCGTAAAGATCCAAACAGCACTATCTACGCACTCAACGTTCGGTTTTTGTTTTAACCATCACCATCGTGTCACCCCAGCGCCTGCGGGGGTGACTGCACCAAGGCTTACTTCTCTTTACGACTACCTCTGTGCACCAAAAGATAGAGCATAGGCAGCACCAGCAAAGTTAGTATGGTCGATGACAATATGCCACCGATGACTACGGTGGCTAGCGGTCTCTGCACTTCTGCTCCCGTACCTGTAGCTATAGCCATAGGTAGAAAACCCAACGACGCTACTAATGCTGTCACCAGCACCGGGCGCAATCGCGTCATGGTGCCTTCTCTAACGGCATCCACCAGTTGATGACCCTGCTCTTCCAGGTTACGCATAAAAGATATCAGCACTAAGCCATTCAGCACGGCCACTCCCGAAAGCGCAATAAAACCCACCGAAGCAGAAATTGATAATGGTATGCCGCGCAGCCACAAAGCAAGTACACCCCCTGTAAGTGCAAATGGAATACCTGTAAATACCAACAAACCATCTTTCACATTGCCAAACATCGCATATAACAGCAGGAAAACTAAAAACAAAGCGCCTGGAACAACCAGTTTTAAACGCTCTGTCGCTGACTGTAAATTTTCGAAGGTACCCCCCCAAGTAGTCCAATAGCCGGTTGGCAAAGTTACTTTAGCAAGTGCCTGCTCTGCATCCACCACAAACGATCCCACATCGCGATCACGCACATTCGACGTTACAACGACGCGTCGCTTGCCATTTTCGCGACTGATTTGATTTGGACCCGGTGCAAGCTCCAGCGTTGCGACTTCAGCGAGTTGTATAAAACGTCGACGATTTTGTGCATCAGGTACCGGTATCGCAATCGGTAGTCGCTTCATTGCTTCCATATCGGTGCGTAAATTTTCTGGGAGACGCACCACGATATCGAATCGTCTGTCACCTTCAAACAAGGTGCCTGCCGTCGTTCCACCAATAGCACTGGCCACGACGTCCTGCACATCATTCATGTTCAAGCCATAGCGAGCAGCCTTTTGCCTGTCTATGTGTACTGTTAGCACAGGTAAACCCGTGGTCTGCTCGACTTTAACTTCAGCTGAGCCTGGCACACGCTGCAAGACGGTGGCCGATTCTTCCGCTAATCGGTGTAGAGTATCTAAATCATCACCAAAAATTTTTACAGCCACGTCGCTGCGCACGCCCGATATCAATTCATTGAAGCGTAACTGTATGGGTTGTGAAAAATCATAGTTATTCCCAGGAATTTTCCAAACCGTCTGGCTGATTTCGGCGCGTAGCTTGTCACGACTTTTGAAAGGATCCGGCCATTCATCTGTGGGCTTTAACATGATGTACCCATCTGACAAACTGGGTGGCATAGGATCAGTCGCAATCTCTGCCGTACCTATACGCGTAAATACTCTGTCTATTTCTGGAAATTTTTTCTTCAGCGTAGTCTCTATTTGCTGCTGCATTTGTACCGCTTGCGACAAACTCACGCCCGGCGCACGTATCGTTTGAAAAGCAAAATCACCTTCATTTAAATTAGGTACAAATTCACTACCCAAGCGCATTAAAAGCAATCCACTCAAGAGTATGGAAACACCCGCTAAGGTGAGTACAGCCGGCTTCACTGACATGACATAGTCATACATAGGGCCATACCAACGCCGCGCTATCACCATCAGTTTATTTTCTTTTTCCTGTACACGACCAGTGACAAAAGTCGCCACAGCCGCAGGAACAAACGTGACAGAAAGAATAATCGCACCGAGCAAAGCCGCTACTACGGTGAATGCCATAGGATGAAACATTTTTCCTTCGACGCCACTCAATGCAAAGATAGGCAGATAAACCACCATGATGATGAACTGACCAAACAATAACGGACGACGCGATTCTTTGGATGCCTCAAACACTTCGGAGAAGCGTTCTTCCTGCGTTAGCGGTCGGCCCAGTGTTTGCTGAGAGTGCGCCAAACGGCGTATGCAATTTTCAACGATTACTACAGCGCCATCGATGATGATGCCAAAATCTAATGCCCCCAAACTCATTAAATTAGCGCTGACTTCATAATGAACCATGCCCGTAAATGTAAACAGCATGGATAAAGGAATAACGGCTGCGGTGATGATGGCCGCGCGCAAATTACCCAGAAAACCAAACAACACCACAATCACTAATATCGCTCCTTCGAGCAAATTGTTGCGTACAGTACGTATGGCTTTCTCTACCAAATCGGTACGATCATAGACCGTAATGATGCGAACACCTTTAGGAAGATTGCGATTGATTTCTGCCATTTTCCGATCGACAGCTTCTGAAACAACACCGCTGTTTTGACCCATGAGCATAAATACCGTACCGAGCACAACTTCTTTTCCATCGGCTGTGGCAGCACCTGTTCTTAATTCCTGACCTATACCAACCTCGGCTACATCGCGAACTCGCACCGGCACGCCGGCTGAATTTTTTATGATGACGTCGCGTATGTCGTCCACTGTACGCAGTTGTCCAGGTGCGCGCACCAAGTACTGCTCGCCGCGCTTTTCAATGTAACCTGCACCTCTGTTGTGATTATTACTATCAACAGCAATGACTAAATCGGCCAAAGAAATACCTAAAGAAGCCAAGCGCTCAGGATCGGGAGCTATTTGATATTCCTTGACGTAACCACCTATGGAATTAATTTCAGTCACACCAGGAACGTTACGCAGTTGCGGTTTGATTACCCAATCTTGAATCTCTCGTAAATCAGTATCGGTATAGAGCGACCCATCGGCTTTACGCGCTTCGGCGCTGGCCTCGACTGTCCAAAGATAAATTTCACCTAGACCAGTTGCAATCGGGCCCATTTCGGGCGTAAGCCCTGGGGGAAGTTTGTCGCGTGCTTGCGAGATGCGCTCATTGACTAACTGTCGCGCAAAAAATATATCGGTACCTTCTTTAAAAATCACCGTCACTTGCGATAAGCCGTAACGCGACAAGGAGCGCGTCTGTTGTAAATTAGGCAGACCCGCCATAACGGTTTCTATGGGATAGGTCACGCGCTGCTCTGCCTCTAGCGGTGAATAACCCGGCGACATGGTGTTGATCTGCACCTGCACATTTGTGATGTCGGGCACTGCATCAATAGGAAGATTTTGGTAACTATAGATGCCTGCCAACGCAACACCTACAGATAACAGCAACACCAGCATGCGCTGCGCAATAGAAAAACGTATCAGTGATTCAAACATGGTGTGCGCCGCCCCGTTTAATAGCCATCTTCAGTTGTCAGCTTGGACAATTCCGATTTGAGTATGTAACTACCCTTGGCAGCGTAGCGTGCACCTGCTGCTAAACCCTCTAACACCTGCACGTACTTGCCATCATTGAGGCCCACCTTGACTGGCCGCGCAATAAATGCTGTACCGGTACGCTCAAAAACAACTTGCTGCGTACCCAGCGTTTGTAGTGCATCGGTCGCTATCGCTATCGGTACCTGTACTTCGGACGCTTTGACTTCCACGCTCACGAATAAACCTGGACGCCACGTACCTTGCGGGTTAGCCAGCACTATGCGCGCTTTGGCCATACGAGTGAGCTCACCTACTAAAGCACCAAGAAAGGCCACGGTACCCGTCGTTTGCGCATCAAATGCAGTCGCTCGTAATGTAACTTTGCCACCCACATGCACATGCGGTAAATCTTTTGCGGGTATATGTGCCTCTGCCCAAACAGTGGATAGATCCGAGATAGTAAAAATGGGGGTGTCTTCTTTCACTGCTTCACCCACACTCAAATTACGCTCAACGACCAAGCCATCATATGGGGCTCGTAATTCAAAGCGATTAAGACTGCTGGCATTCGTACTACTATTTACAATCACACCAACAGCAGACAATTTTTGCTGAGCATTATCAACAGCAATCTCTGCTTCACGCAACGCCTGCAACGCTTGCAAGTAATCTTGCTCGGCTGTGATTTTTTGTTCCCACAAGGTTTTTTCGCGTTGATAAATAGTTGTCGCAAGACTTAAACGTTTTTGTGCTGTTTGTAATGCACTGCGCTGCTCTGAAATCATTTGACTGGAAAAGATCGCCAGGGGTTGCCCCTTTTTTACCGATTGGCCGGTACTAACTAACACGGCTTCAGCAACGCCAGATACTCGGGGTACGACATGCACCGTACGATCATCATTAATCTGTATTTCACCCGGAAATTGCAGCACGGTCGTAATTGCCATCGGGCCGGCACTGGCTACCTGAATGTCACTGGCCTTGATTTGAGCCTCATCCATCACCACTTTATTTGCCTCTTTGGGTATGGTGGTTTGCGTAGCCCCCTGGGTAGCAGTAGTCGGACGCGGGCCATCATCATCAAAGGGATTCGTGTCAACTTGCTTACGTGAAGTCAGTATCTGAATTGCCAGAAAAATACCACCGAGCACAATGCCAATGATGACTAACCACTGCACGCGGCTAATACCTTTTTTTGCGCTGTTAAATTGACTATTCATACTCATTCTTTCGCTGATGATGTTGCTGGGCTGCCCGCTGCATCGCCGAGCAAACTTTCCAAATCGGTGACTGCGATATGAAATGCCAAGAGCGCATTTAAGTACTGAGACTTCGCATTGAAATAGGTACGTTGCGCATCGAGTACTTCCAGAAAACTAAATTTTCCATTTTCAAAACCTATCGTAGCGGCCTCATACGCCCACTTTGCACCAGGCAGTAAACTTGTTTGCAGTAGCTCTGTTTCATCACGACGCGCACTAATACGTTCCAATATTTGTAGCGCATCACCGTAAAGCGTCAATCGCGTAGCCAGTAATTCGTCACGCGCTTTATCTTCGCGCTTTAGCGCTTCTAATAAATTACCCTGATTACGATTAAATACGGGCATAGGTACTGATACACCCACGAGTATCTGGTCACGGGCGACGTCTTCGCGTCGTTTCATACCCAAGCTAACGGTAATGTCTGGAACTGTTTTAGATTGCTCAACAGTGACTAACGATTTGCGCCGCTCTACTTCTTGCTGTGCTCGCTCAAGCACAGGAGAACTAGCCAAACGATTTTGTACCTCTTCGTGAGAAGGAAGATCAGGCAGTCGATCAACTTCGCCCACCACCGCAGTAAAGCGCGGTGCAGGGTTTCCCCACAGGCTACTTAAGCGACGCCGTGCATTACGCAACTGACTTTCTGCCTGTGTCAGCGACAAGCGCACACCTGCTTCTGCTACGCGCGCTTTGACCTCTTCCACTGGTGAGATTTTTCCTGCGGTGACACGTTTGCCCGCAATGTCAGATGCTCTCATAGCCAGCACCAAACTATCGCGTGCTAGTACAGTTAATTCTTGCGCTGCAAGTACTTCGAAAAACACACCCATAGTTAATGCGCGTATCTTTAACTGGCGCGCTGTAAGCTCTGACAACGCAACACGTTTATTGCGTACAGCCGCATCCACGCGCGCACCCCGCTTACCGCCCATTTCAAAAGGCACATCGATCTGAGCCGTGCTGGTTCTTGACATACTGCGGGTATCGTCTGCCTGATAAACAAATTCAGGATTAGGCCGGAGTGAGCCTTGCAGAATTTGAGCTTCAGCCGCTTCGATTTCTCGGCGGGCAGCCGCCAGCGTGGGATTGCTATCCAGTGCCAGACGTATAGCTGATTCCAGGCTTAATACTTGTTCAGGCTCTGCTAGTGGCGTTGTACCCTGCTCATTTAGTAAGGTATCGAGTAACGAAGTAGCCGAGGTTTGTGCTGCAGCGACACACGAATTGCTCAGCAGCAGATACAGCACCATGCATCGCATCAGATGCTGGCTGCTTGTGTGATGCTGTTTTATTTTATGAAAAACGGACATCTAACTCTCCAATCGCATATCACGATGGTCAGTACGGCAGGATGCCGGATACGCGTTTTAGTGAACTAGACTGAACGAAACGTACATCAGTCTCTCAGTAAGAAAAACCTTTGCGCGCCTGCAACCCAGTAAGCACCCGCGGGCTGACCAGATAAAAAATAGATTACGACCAGTTAGGTCGTTCGGGGAGGTCGCCGGGTGCGGAAGGGGGATGGAGTGTCGGCGTATAACCGGGGTCTGGTGTGGCAAAGGATGACAGGGCCACATGTGAGTCCAGAAGCAGCGCATGAATACAAGCTGCATTGCAAAAACTGCAATCCAAATCAAGGCCTGCGGCGGGCGCAGCATGCTGAGTATCTTTTTCAGCGGCAGTGGCTAATGTTTTATCATGGTGCTGGTGATCATGATGGCCCACGTGGCGCGCACTTAGGCCCTGCTCATGCTGGCAATAGGTCGTAACAGCCGCCCAGCTGGTCTGGAGTGCTATCAGTGAAATCAGCAAAAAAGCAATCAAACGTCGCATGATGCAAGTGTATCAGGAACGGCTTAGCTTAAGCCTTTCGCATAACCGCAGGCGAATCTGCATGGCCTACGGACGACTATAATCGCTGGCTGGCGTCAACGTTCATTCGTTGTTTTTATCGTTATTTTCTCCTGCATTTTCCCACCTGGCAGCTTGGTGATTTCAGCCTTGGTTGCTTTTCACTAAAGCTGAACGCTATTTGTGTCGATAATAACGATTCGACAAAATAAACCAACCGTTCTAACTCTCTAAGGCCCCGGCATGCGTATCCTAATGATGATGATTTTGTTATGTGCTCTGCACCCTGCCCGCGCTGACGTACGCCGCATGTGCGACTCGATATCCACCAACACGGAAGCCTTTGTCGACGAACGCAAAAAAGGCTATACCAAAAACCAGATCAAAGACAATGCGCGGCAAGTCGCCAATCAGCGCCAACTTGATAAAACCGTGCTGGAATCCTGGTACGCAGAAATCGACTGGATCTTCAAAAATTCAAATCGTCGTTACGGTTCTGTGGGATCAAAAGACAAACGTTTTGAAGAATGTATGAAGCAGCACGAAGGCCAGTGACAAATTATTTTAGTGATACAGCGACTTAGCCATATACCTAGTGATAGGGCTTAAATCCACACAAGTAAATGAACAGCTTTTCGGTAGGGCTTCCTGGCAAAGGGTAAATCGGGTCGCCCGGGTAGGGATCATTGAATAAAACTTTTCCCTGAAAATACCGCTTTTGATACCGAACGCGAGAGAGCGCCCTGACACGTTTCTTTTTGCAATCTGCTTCCCACACCACTTTATTTGATGTACGGGTTTCCTGACTGCGCCCATTGAGCATGGTCGTTACTTGCGGCTTGTCCCCCGATGTTTTGGTGGCTGGGTCGACATAATAGGTATCCATAGGCAGCGTAACTATCAGTAGCTTCCACTCAGCGTTGGCTGAAGCGCCTAGCAGCATGAGCAATAGGAAAAGGATGTATTTCATCGTTAAAAGGACATTTGACTCTATGATTAATCGACAGCGGGGCAACTTAATTAAGGAATTAGCTTAGAATCCATCATTAATTTAATCAATTGT
>CAYUDI010000051.1:6212-14603 GCA_964443585.1 uncultured Bifidobacterium sp. | reverse complement strand
AACCTACGCCAAGCAAGCGGGTCTGTGGGCCGATACCTTACAAAAAGTAGACTACGAACGGGTGCTCACATTTGATTTGAGTAGTGTTGTGCGCAATATGGCAGGCCCTTCGAATCCTCATGCACGTGTGGCGACGTCTGAATTAGCCGCCAAAGGTATAGCAGGTAAATGGGAGGAAGTGCCCGGCCAGATGCCTGATGGCGCTGTCATCATTGCAGCCATTACCAGCTGCACGAATACATCGAATCCACGCAATGTGATTGCCGCTGCGCTCTTAGCGCGTAATGCCAACAAGCTGGGTCTGGTGCGCAAACCCTGGGTAAAAACATCCCTTGCGCCGGGTTCCAAGGCCGTGACTATGTATCTTGAAGAAGCTGGCTTGATGGACGACTTAGAAAAGCTGGGCTTTGGAGTAGTTGGCTATGCCTGCACCTCATGTAATGGTATGTCGGGTGCGTTAGATCCTGTAATTCAAAAAGAAATCATAGATCGTGATTTGTATGCCACAGCCGTTTTGTCAGGCAACCGCAATTTTGACGGACGTATACATCCCTATGCCAAACAGGCTTTTCTTGCATCACCACCTTTAGTCGTTGCTTATGCGATTGCAGGCACCATACGTTTTGATATTGAAAAAGATATTTTGACGGTGGTCGATGGTAAAGAAATTCGTTTAAAAGATATCTGGCCTACCGACGAAGAGATTGATGCCATTGTTAAATCCAGCGTCAAGCCAGAACAGTTTCGCAAGGTTTACGAACCGATGTTTGCGATTCAATCCGATAGTGGCACCAAGGTTAGCCCTTTGTATGAGTGGCGTGGTCAGTCAACTTATATTCGTCGCCCACCGTATTGGGAAGGAGCTTTGGCAGGTGAGCGCAGCTTAACGAGTATGCGTGCACTGGCTGTTTTAGGTGACAACATCACCACCGATCATTTGTCACCATCGAATGCGATTTTGCTCGACAGTGCAGCGGGTGAGTATCTGGCCAAAATGGGATTGCCCGAGGAAGATTTCAATTCCTATGCAACGCATAGAGGTGATCACTTGACGACACAACGCGCAACTTTCGCTAATCCTACGTTGATGAACGAAATGGCGGTTGTCGATGGAAAAATTAAAAAAGGATCCTTAACGCGCATAGAGCCGGAAGGCAAAATGACACGCATGTGGGAAGCGATAGAAACCTACATGGAACGGAAACAGCCGCTGATTATTATTGCGGGTGCAGACTACGGTCAGGGTTCATCTCGTGACTGGGCCGCCAAAGGTGTGCGGCTAGCTGGCGTGGAGGCGATAGTTGCCGAAGGCTTTGAGCGTATACACCGCACTAATTTAATAGGTATGGGTGTGTTGCCGCTGGAATTCAAAGCAGGTACCGATAGAAAAAAACTGGGTATCGATGGAACGGAAACCTTTGATGTGGTGGGTGAACGCAAGCCACGTACTGAGCTCACACTCATCGTTCACAGAAAAAATGGCGAGCGTATAGAAGTGCCAGTGAACTGCCGCCTCGATACGGCAGAAGAAGCATCCATTTATGAAGCGGGTGGTGTGTTACAGCGATTTGCGCAAGATTTTTTAGCATCGACAAAGGCAGCGTGACCATGGAACATGTTCCTCAAATTAAAGTCGCTGCGACCTATATGCGAGGCGGTACCAGTAAAGGTGTTTTTTTCCGTCTGCAAGATTTACCAGAGAGTGCACAAAAACCAGGGGCAGCTCGTGATAAGTTTTTGTTGCGTGTTATTGGCAGCCCTGATCCATACAGCAAGCAGATTGATGGTATGGGTGGGGCTACGTCGAGTACCAGTAAATCAGTCATCCTCTCTAAAAGTACGCAAGCCAATCACGATGTTGATTATTTGTTTGGTCAAGTATCGATTGATAAAGCCTTCGTCGACTGGAGCGGTAATTGCGGCAATCTGTCTGCGGCAGTGGGTCCCTTTGCAATCAGTAATGGTTTAGTTGATGCAAGTCGCTTACCTAAAGATGGTGTGGCCACAATTCGTATTTGGCAGGCTAACATCAGTAAAACTATCATCGCCCATGTACCCATGGTAAACGGAGTGGTGCAAGAGACAGGTGACTTTGAACTGGACGGTGTGACTTTTCCTGCGGCAGAAGTTCAACTGGAATTTATGGATCCGGCAGCCGATGAAGATGGCGCAGGCGGAGCGATGTTTCCTACCGGGCGCGTGGTAGATCAGCTCGAGGTACCCGGCGTTGGTACATTGAGCGCGACGATGATCAATGCAGGTATACCGACGATCTTTATCAATGCGCAGGAAATTGGTTATACGGGCACAGAATTACAAGAGGCTATCAATAGCGATCCTAAAGCCTTAGCTATGTTTGAGGCGATACGCTCGCATGGAGCGCTACGTATGGGATTGATAAAAAATATTGAGGAAGCTGCTACCCGTCAGCACACCCCCAAGGTAGCTTTTGTTGCCAAGCCAAGTGATTACACGTCATCGAGCGGAAAGCATGTGAAGGCTGGCGAGGTCGATTTGTTAGTGCGTGCACTGTCTATGGGCAAGCTGCACCATGCGATGATGGGTACAGCGGCTGTTGCAATAGGCACTGCCGCCGCTATTCCAGGCACACTAGTAAATGTCGCAGCCGGTGGTGGAGCGTTAAGTGCGGTTCGTTTTGGACATCCTTCAGGAACGCTGCGCGTGGGCGCTGAAGCAGCAAATAAAGATGGCGAATGGAGCGTTACCAAAGCCATCATGAGTCGTAGTGCTCGTGTACTCATGGAAGGGTGGGTTAGAGTACCAGGCGATAGCTTTTGATTTAGGTATACAAAAAATAAAGCAGGGGAATGGTATGAATTACAACGAGCTGTATAAACAATCCATCAATGATCCCGAAACGTTTTGGGGTGAACAAGCAAAACGCATTGAATGGCATACACCGTTTTCTCGTGTGCTTGATTATTCCAAGCCGCCGTTTGCACACTGGTTCGTGGGTGGGCAAACCAATCTTTGCCACAATGCGATAGACCGCTGGGTTGATACACAAGGTGATCAAGCCGCACTGATCGCCATTACAACCGAGACTCCCGACGCATTCCCCGCAGAAAAAACCTGGACTTATCGTGAGCTGCAGCGTGAAGTCGAACGTACAGCTGCGATCATGCAATCGCTGGGAGTAGGTAAGGGCGACATGGTGTTGATTTACATGCCCATGATTGCCGAGGCGGTGTTTGCTATGCTGGCTTGTGCACGGATAGGTGCGATTCATTCCGTTGTGTTTGGTGGGTTTGCAGCACACAGTTTGGCGACACGTATTGATGACGCCAAGCCATGCTTGATCGTGTCAGCTGATGCAGGTTCGCGTGTCGGTAAAGTTGTTCCGTACAAGCCTTTATTAGATGAAGCGATACGTCTGGCATCGCACAAGCCAGCGCACGTGTTGTTGGTGGATCGCCATCTCTCACCTATGGAACTGGTTGCCGGTCGCGATATTGATTATGCAGAGCAGCGTAGTCATTTCATCGATGCACAGGTACCGGTGACTTGGCTTAATTCTGAACATATCTCGTATATTTTGTACACCTCTGGAACGACAGGTAAACCTAAGGGTGTTCAACGCGATGTGGGTGGGTATTCGGTTGCGCTGGCAACGTCCATGGATCATATTTTTTGTGGCAAGCCAGGCGAAACCTATTTCTGTACCTCAGATATCGGTTGGGTGGTAGGTCATTCATATATTGTTTATGGACCACTGATCGCTGGTATGGCCACCATACTGTACGAAGGTGTTCCAGTTCGACCCGATGCCAGTATCTGGTGGCAGCTCGTTGAAAAGTACAAAGTGGCGCGCATGTTTTCAGCGCCCACTGCGGTGCGCGTACTTAAAAAACATCCGTCTGAACTCATGCGCAAGCATGATCTCTCTTCGCTCAAAGCTTTGTACCTGGCGGGCGAGCCTTTGGATGAGCCGACATCGGATTGGATCGCAGGTGAATTGGGTGTGCCTATTATTGATAATTACTGGCAAACCGAAACCGGCTGGCCTGTGCTCTCGATTGCCAAAGGTGTAGAAGACAAACCCACACGATTGGGTAGCCCGGGTGTGCCTATGCCAGGCTACAAAATGAAATTGTTGAACGAATCTACCGGCGAGCTTTGCGGTAACAATGAAAAAGGTGTGCTGGTTATTGAAGGCCCGTTACCGCCTGGTTGCATGCAGACTGTCTATGGTGATGATCAACGTTTTGTAAACACTTATTGGTCTAATTTTAGTAACGATCAGGTGTACTCCACCTTTGATTGGGGCATACGTGATGATGATGGTTACTACTTCATCTTGGGTAGAACCGATGATGTAATTAATGTTGCAGGCCACCGTTTAGGTACGCGTGAAATTGAAGAGAGCATCTCTAGCCATCCCAATGTATCGGAGGTGGCCGTCGTGGGTGTTGAAGATAAGTTAAAAGGGCAGGTTGCTGTGGCCTTTGTGGTGCCCAAGCATGCAGATACCGCTACGGATCCCAAGGCACGCATGGCACTAGAAACTGAAGTCTGGGGCTTGGTAGACAAGCAGCTTGGTGCTGTTGCGCGACCAGCGCGAGTGCACTGCGTGAATTTGCTACCCAAAACACGCTCAGGTAAGTTGCTACGACGTTTGATACAGGCGATTTGCGAGGGGCGTGATCCAGGCGATATCACCACCATAGAAGATCCGACATCGCTCGATCAAATTCGCCATGCACTTAAGGGCTGATTAGTCATCTCAATCGCAGGCTAAATCACTTTCTGCAGCCTAATTGACACGTTAGCCAAATTCCGCAAAAATACGACATTAATGTCGTATTTTTGTAGGAAAATTCATGCCTAAAATGACCCTGGAAGAGCGTATAGAGATGAGCTTGCGGCGCTCTGCGGCTAAGGTTTTTTTGCGTAAAGATTTCGACAAATTTGGTGGCTATGATCAAGTTGGAAGGGCACTAAGAAACACAATCAAAAAGGGTTTACTTGTTAAGGCTGGCTATGGGCTGTATGTCAAAGCCAAGAAAAGCACTCTGACTGGCAAGCCTGTTCCCGTTGTGCCGCTGATTGAAATTGGTTTGGAGGCGCTAACCAAGCTGGGTGTGAATCCTGAACTGGGAGCTTCCGCGAAAGACTATAGGGATGGCAAGACCACTCAAATGCCCATGTCCACGGTAGTCAATGTGGGTAGTTCCCGGGTTACGCGACGCATAGGTTTTGGTAACAAATCAATTCGGTACGAAGTGTGAAAAAATTACCCGCGGATCTCATCGAAAGAATTTCAGATTTTGAAGCTGAATCGATGTTGTCCTTACCTGGGTTTGCGCTTGAAAAAGACTATTTTGTTTTAGATGCAATTACGCTGATTCAAGCGCTCCCACCATCGCCAGATTTTCGATTTGTTTTTTGTGGGGGGACGTGTTTGGCAAAAGCCTACGGGATTTTGCACCGAATGTCTGAGGACGTTGACTTCAAGCTAGTCCCTACTGCAGCAACAGCCCAGTTACCCAAGGCTGCTTTAAGGCGCAAGCTCAGTGTATTTGTCAAAATGGTGATTAGTGCCTTGGAAGCTGGCGGCTTTGGAAAAAATTCCATTACGCGTCGTTCGCAGGATAGTAATAGTTACTCAGGTATCGATGTGGAGTATGAATCGGCTTTTTCCAAACCGTCATCATTACGTCCCCATCTTATGCTTGAATTTAATCACTCAAACCTGAGAGCTCCTTCAGAATCGCGCAGCGTAGGCTTGCTACTTGATAATCTAATTTTGGGTTCATATGCATCACCGATTGAAATTGAATGCGTTTCTATTCGAGAGGCCATAGCAGAGAAGCTGGTGTCATTTCCTCGTCGTTTGGCATTGCAACTTCAAAAAGAAACTAATGATAAAGCCTTGAATACTTCTTTGGGCTGGGATAAAGCGCTGGTGCGTCATCTCTACGACGTGCATCAAATTATTCAGAGTGATCCGGCGGCGCAGTCAGATTCTGAAAATTTCGCCCGAATGGTGTCAGATGTCATTGTTAATGATGCGATTGAATTTCGGAGTCAGCATCCCCAGTTTTATTCTGCACCGTTGGCTCAATTAACCGATGCGCTTAATTGGGCAGGTGATAGTAAACATTTAAAAAATCAATACGAGTTTTTTGTAGCAGACATGGTTTATGACTCTCCGGCAAACACACCAAGTTTTGAAGAAGCATTGCATGTTTTTTCAAAAGCACTACTAGCCACGTTGGCTTTAATCAAACCAGAGGATATGGCTAAAGCTTTAGCAACTGCTAGGCCAGTAAATTAGTTCAGAGTAGCAACCACTGGTGTGTGGTCTGAAGGTTGTTCCCATTTTCTGGGCAGCTTGTCTATCTCACAGGCCGTGCAGCGCGCAGCGAGTGGCGCTGATAGCAGCACATGGTCTATGCGCACACCTCGGTTACGCCTGAAAGCCATCTGACGATAATCCCACCAGCTATAACTTTTCTCCGCTTGCGGAAACATTCTGAACGAATCAATCAGAGGAAGTGAACACAGTCGTTTAAACGCAGCACGCTCTTCATCTGAACACAAGACCTGATCTTTCCAAGCGATAGGATCATGCACATCTTCATCCGCTGGTGCGATGTTGTAATCACCAAGAATAGCCAGGTTAGGGTATTTTTGTAATTCAGTTTCCACCCAGCGTGACAACGCGTCCAGCCAGTTAAGTTTATAGGCGTACTTGTCTGTGCCCACGGCTTGACCATTAGGTACGTAAGCACAAATAACGCGTATGTCATCAATCGTGGCACTAATGATGCGTTGCTGTTCATCATCAAACAAGGGATTATTTTTCACCACATCGGTCATGGGCAGACGCGACAGTATGGCCACACCGTTATAGGTTTTTTGACCGCTGAAAGCGACGTGGTAGCCCAGTGCTTCTATTTCAGCCTGTGGAAATTTATCGTCCGTCATCTTGGTTTCTTGCAAGCAGAGTATATCGACGGGATTATTTTCCAGCCACTGTACAACCTGCGGCAATCGTACCTTGAGTGAGTTGACGTTCCAGGTGGCGAGTTTCATAAAAAGAATTTATTCCCATGGTAGTTAGTTTTTTGCGCCCAAAATCTTATCTCGGTGTACTCTGTGACTGAAGGGCTAGCTTTGTGCTGTTTTCTGTAATCATGCACCTCAAACATAAGTATTTCTGGCCGCTGTTTATTTTGAACTGGCGATTAGACTTATATGCTAACGTCTTTAAGGCTGATTATGGTTGGCCAGCTAAGATGCGGTGCAACAAAGAGGAATAAAAATGATTAAAAAAATAGCTTCTTTATTAATTTTATTTTTCGCACAGGTTTTTTCTCATGCTAATACGACAGGAGTTCCGGAAGCGCACCTTGTAGGTATATACAAGCGGGATTGGATTCAAGTTGGACAAAACATGAGTGGGGTGAAATATTACGTCGACAGTAAACACGAAAAAAGTGGTCGCTTTCGCAGAACCCTGGAAGTTGAAAGTTACGCTCGAGCGCTCTCCAAAGGTGTGATGTCAACGTTAATGGAGAAAGAATACGATTGCACTGAAAATAAAGAAAAGGTTCTCTGGGTCCGGTATTTTGCTGGAAGACTAGCGGATGTCGAGATGACCGGATTTTTGGATGTCCAAATTCCTTGGAGAAAAATCTCTGACACGCCAAGTATGCGAAGTGGTTTTATGTATGTGTGCGGGAAATAAACCAGACTAAAAAAAGCATCGTATTCAGCCTGTCGATGTAGCCCAAGCCTCATAGTCAACAGCAATTAAAATCCCACAATGCGATCTGTATAAAACATGCCTGTCACTACAGTTAATCTGCGGATCGGTGACGAGCAACGATCCGCAGATAAAGGGTTGGTAAGGGATCAGCCTTCTGCGCGATCTATCAGGAAGGTAGTCAGCATCGGTATGGGTCTGCCGGTCGATCCTTTGGCACCGCCACTCTTCCATGCGGTACCTGCAATATCCAAATGAGCCCAGGTGTATTTGCGGGTATAGCGCTCAAGGAAACATGCGGCGGTGATGCTGCCGGCGGGTGGCCCACCAATGTTGGCCATGTCAGCGAAATTAGATTTCAACTGTTCGTTGTAGGCTTCTTCGATAGGCATGCGCCATGCAGTGTCATGGGAGTATTTGCCGGCGGCGAGTAACTCATCGGCTAAAGCATCATGCGCTTTATCGTGACGTGTAAAAAGTCCCGTGTTGTGATGGCCCAGCGCGGTAATGCACGCACCGGTGAGAGTCGCAATATCAATCACACATGAGGGCTTAAAACGCTCGGCATAGGTGAGGGCATCACACAATATCAAGCGCCCTTCAGCATCGGTATTAAGAATTTCTATGGTCTGACCCGACATAGAGGTAACGATGTCGCC
>CAYUDI010000051.1:0-6158 GCA_964443585.1 uncultured Bifidobacterium sp. | reverse complement strand
ATGTTTTCGCAGGCAGGGATGATGCCTATGACGTTCAGAGGCAATTCCATTTCACCCACGGCTTGCATGGTTCCGAGTACAGACGCGGCTCCGCACATATCGTATTTCATCTCATCCATACCACCACCAGGCTTGAGTGAAATACCGCCAGTATCGAAAGTAATACCCTTACCAACTAAAACGACAGGCGCATCTTTGGATTTGCCACCCTGGTGTTTAAGAATAATAAACTTTGGTGGCTGATCGCTACCGTTGGTAACCGACAAAAAGCTACCCATCTTAAGTGCTTCAAGTTGCTTGCGGTCGAGTACCTCCACACCTAATCCCACCTCACGAGCGATCTGCTTGGCTGTTGTAGCCAGATACGTCGGAGTACAAATATTCGGTGGCAGATTGCCCAGTGTTTTAGCTAAATCCAGGCCGTTTGCGACGGCAACTGACTGCTTTAAGGTGTGACGTGTGGCCGAATTAGCTTCGGCAACCAGCAGAGTGATTTTGCGAACGCCTGTAGGCGTGTCGTCCTTCTTGCTTTTGAGGCTGTCAGCACGGAATACACTTTCACGCAGGATGGGTATCAATGTCCGCACTGCCCAGTGCGCATCGCGCCCTTTGACGCAGTCGAGCGGCAGCGCGAGCATGGCATCGTTAGCGCCTAGGTGAGAAAACACACGCGATACAGATTGAATGGCAGAAATGAAATTGCGGTCGGATACGGCATCCTCCGCACCCAGGCCCACCAGCAATACGCGCTTGGCTGCTTCGCCGGCGCGATGAACAAGCAGGGTCGTTCCTGCTTTACCGGTGATATCCCCGGTTTTGACAGCCGTAGTCAACACGCCCTTGAGGTCGAGTGCCTTGGCCGTGGCGCTGAGTTTGCCGCCTTCGTATATTCCGACCGCTATGCACGATGATTTGTGCTCTGCGATTGCGTTTTTTGTATTAAAAGCTTTTATGCTAAAGTCCATGAGCGCTCCTTTTATCTTGGTAATTATAGACCCCGAATGATTTTTCAGCGCGCAATACGCCGCGAACTGCTTAATACGGTCGGCGCGGTCTTCACAACACTGTTCACCATCGTCATTACCGTGATGCTCATACGGATACTGGGCGATGCAGCGGGCGGCAGAGTCGCCTCTGGCGATGTGGTCGCATTGCTGGGTTTTGCAGCGTTGATTTATCTTCCCGTGATTCTCTCGCTTACAGCGTTCATTTCTGTCTTACTGGTAGTGGCACGTAGTTATCAAGATTCAGAAATGATAGTCTGGTTTGCTTCGGGTTTATCACTCATGCGCTGGATACGACCCATCATGTCCATAGGCATACCCATAGTTTTACTAACGGCTTCATTGTCGTTATGGCTAACTCCATGGGCTAGTCGGCTCTCTGCTGAATACAAAGAAACATTCCGTAATCGCGAAGATATTTCACGTATCTCACCAGGAAAATTTCAAGAATCCGCCTCAGGTGACAGAATATTTTTTGTAGAGGGACTGTCCTCTGATACCAGCAAAGTTGAAAATGTCTTTGTAAGTCAGTCACAGGGTAATAAAAGCAGTGTGGTGGTTGCGCAAGAAGGATCGGTCATACTTGACCGGCGAGGCGATAAATTACTCGAGCTGCGGAATGGCCATCGATACGATGGCACCCCGGGAGCCCCCGATTTTCAGACGATGGATTTTGGCCGTTATGTAATCGTAGTATCAACCTCACAACCCGAGTTAACCGACAATAAATCAGCACGCGTTTTATCGACGCGATCGTTAATTGAATCCCCTAATCCTTCCAACATGGCAGAGCTACTCTGGCGAGTTTCGTTGCCAGTGATGTGTTTATTACAGATGTTGCTGGCGATACCCCTTGGTTTCGTCAATCCACGTCGTGGGCGCACACTCAACCTCATGATTGCTTTAGTTCTGGCTGTCTCGTATTTGAATTCAGTAGGCATAGTGCAAGCGGCAGTAGGTCAGGGCAGGCTCTCTTTTACCTCGGCTTGGTGGCCGCTCCATTTATCCGCTTTACTGGTGATTGCGGTGTTATTTTTCTGGCGTAATAACACCAACAGTCGTTGGCATCCTATGGCCTTACTCATACTTGGACGGCAGTTACTAGCACTCAAAAGGACAACCACCTGATGAGAGTATTACGACGCTACTTTACGATTGAAATTTGTCGAGCCGTATTTTTTGTGCTCGTCGCTTTTTTAGCTTTGTTTGCCTTTTTTGACATGATGGGCGAGATTCGGTCGGTGGGCCGTGGGGCTTGGCGTATCGAGCATGCATTTATTTATGTCACTCTGGGTTTACCTGCTTACGCCTACGAGTTGATGCCCATCGTGGCGCTCATAGGTACGATTTATGTCATGGCACAGCTGGCTGCGCGTTCGGAATTTACCGTCATGCGTGCCTCTTCCTTATCTATGGGAAGAGCAATAGGTTTAATGTTGCCGGTGTCCACCATGCTAGTGGTGATGACGTTTGTGATTGGCGAATTTGTTGCACCTAAATGCTCTGATTTTGCAGAAAATTTTAAGCGGCGCATTATGGGCGCAGCTATTTCGTCAGAGTTTAGATCAGGTTTATGGGCCAAGGATGTCATTCGTGGGCCTGATGGAAAATCAGTGTCTGGCTCGCGATTTTTAAATGCAAAAAAAGTAGAGACAGATGGCGTATTACGATCATTAAAGATCTATGAATTTGACCGCGAAATGCAAATGATGGCGATCATTTCTTCTGAAGAGGCCCACTTTATGGGGGACGGTCGGTGGCAGTTAAGTAATGTAGAAGAATTACGTTTTGCGCCAGATCGCTCACCTGTAGGATTACGTCAGCCTGCCATGGTTCTTGGTCGAAAATTTGATACGACAACATTGCAATCCGAGATCACGCCTGAAATCATGGCAGTTCTGGTGGCCGAACCGAATAAGATGTCGGCTGTCGATCTGGCTCAGTTCAGTCGGCATTTAGAAGATAACAAACAACGCAGTGAGCGTTATGAAATCGCCCTGTGGACTAAGTTACTGTATCCATTGGCTGTGTTTGTAATGATGGCACTGGCGCTGCCATTTGCCTACCTGCAAAGCCGCAGCGGCGGAGTCTCTCTCAAAATTTTTATTGGCATCATGATAGGCGTATCGTTTCATTTGCTTAATAATTTGTTCTCACATGTGGGACTACTGAATACCTGGCCGCCGGTGGCTACGGCAGTCACTCCCAGCGCTTGTTTCCTTTTGGCGGCCATATCAGCACTTTGGTGGGTGGAGCGTCACTAATGGAAAAAAAACAAGCACTCGTATTATTTGCGCATGGCGCACGCGACCCGCGTTGGGCTGTGCCATTTGAGCGGTTAGCCCAACGCGCGCGTACCAAGCGAGCTGATGTAAACGTGTCGTTGGCGTTTCTGGAACTTATGGAGCCGCGCTTGCCTGCGGTAGTGACACAATTAGTGCAAGAAGGTCACAAAAAAATTAGCGTTGTGCCCGTATTTCTTGGCCAAGGTGGTCATGTGTTGCGCGATTTGCCGCCGTTGCTAGATGAGTTGCGAGTAACGTATCCAGATATTGAAATCCATCTTTCGCATGCGGTTGGTGAAGACGAATCTGTGCAGGAAAGTATTGCCGATTACTGCTTGCGCACGATTACAGAATAATTTGCTCCCAGCGCGGACTCGCTTAGCGATCCCTCATTCGTTCTCGTAGCGCCTCACCTATCATCACCAGCACAGGCCCTGAGCAATCAGGTAATCCCTGTGCCATGTGTATGAGCGTCATACGCATTACTTTTTGGTTTGTGCGACTCACATTTTCTATTGCAATCACAGGTGTGTCTGGCGATTTGCCCACAGCCAGTAAGCGTTTGGCAGTGGAGATAGCTTCTTGTCCACCCATGTATTGAATCAGGGTGTCACAACTTGGCAAGGCAGCTTCATCTGTTTCACCCTGCGCGGTGGTGGATGTAAAAAACGCGACATTACGCGCAACTCCACGTTTGGTTAACGGCTGGCGTATGGCAGCGGCTGCGGCAAACGCAGTGGTAATTCCCGGCACAATCTCATAGCAGATATCAGCAGATTCCAGAGCACGCAATTCTTCATCGGCCCGGCCGAACAACATGGGATCGCCACCTTTTAGACGGACCACACGTTCAAAACGCCTGGCACAAGCGATGAGTTGTTCATTAATGACGGTTTGAGCAGTAGAGCGTTGACCACTGCGTTTACCCACCGATACCAGGTGCGCCTGTGAGCACAGGCCGAGTATTTCAGGCGTCACTAGTGCGTCATGCAGAACCACCTCTGCTTGCCCTAGCAGGCTTGCGCCACGCACGGTGATTAAGTCGATTGCACCAGGCCCTGCGCCTATCAGCCAGACCTTGCCAGCGTGCGGTAGTACGGGCCTGGCAAGCAAATCCTGCATATTGTGGGATTAGTCTAGCCGTATCATGCCAGCGGCCACAGTCTGATGCGAGATTTCATCGATCAGTATGAAACTGCCGGTGGCGCGTATGTCGTCATACGAATCGGCGGCTAAGGGTTGTTGAACCATCAGTCGTATTCGGCCTATACCATTGAGCTTGAGTTCTGTACCCACGTCGGCCTGCTGAGTGTTGATGTTAAGTAGTGAGTCTATGGCGGTCACTTTGGCAGCGACCTGCCGAGTAGTGTGTTTGAGCCAGTATTTTCTACCCAGATCGAGTGGCTCTTCCGAAAGCCAGCATACATCTGCGCTGAAATTTTTGAGTAAGCTCGCAGGCGCATCGGCAGATACCAGCATATCCCCGCGTGAAATATCGACATAGTCATCGAGCAGTAAGGTAATGGACTTTCCTGCGGAAGCCGTGGCTAACGAACCATCCAGAGTCAAAATGTCTTTGACTGTTGTACGCTGGCCCGAGGGTTGCACTACCAGCACATCGCCTTTGTTCACCGTACCTGATTCTATCCTGCCCATGTAGCCGCGAAAGTCATTCGCTTCATGACCATTGTGTCGCGCTACCAGTTGCACCGGGAAACGAAACGCCGCTTGGTGCTCATCATCATAAACAGATAATGATTCAAGTAGCTCTATCAGTGTAGGCCCTGTGTACCAAGCCATTTTTTCACTGCGAGTAACTACGTTATCACCCGCTAACGCCGACAAGGGTATGGGATGTATATCTTTTAAACCCAATTGCTCAGCAAATTTCTGATAGGACGACACAATTTGGTTATAGATAGTTTGATCGTAATTGATTAAATCCATCTTATTGACCGCCACAATCACGTGCTGTATTTGCAGCAGCTTGGCAATAGTCGAATGGCGTTTGGTTTGTATCAGCAGCTCTGCCTGACCGTCGGCAGTGATATTTACTTTGGAGACGTCGATCAAAATGATGACAGCATCTGCGGTGGATGCACCAGTTACCATATTGCGGGTGTACTGTTCATGGCCCGGTGCATCAGCAATGATAAATTTTCGCTTGGGTGTAGCGAAGTAGCGGTAAGCGACATCGATCGTAATGCCTTGTTCACGTTCAGCTTCCAGACCATCCGTGAGCAATGACAGATCAACCATGTCACCCACAGTACGCTTGTGTCGTGCGCGAGCCATAGCATCAAGCTGATCGGCGAAAATACCTTTGCTGTCAAACAGCAGTCTGCCTATCAATGTGCTTTTTCCATCATCCACCGACCCAGCCGTAATAAAGCGCAGCATGCCTCTATCGTGCGATTGCGAGTTGCTATGCAAGCTGGTTGTATCAACGACAGCATTCATTAGAAATATCCTTCTTTTTTACGCTTTTCCATGGATGCCTCAGAGGTCTGATCATCCATGCGGGTTGCGCCACGCTCGGTAATTTGGGTAATGGCTGTTTCTGCAATTATTTGACTAACAGTTGATGCCGTAGAAGCCACAGGACAAGTACATGAAATATCACCAACAGTGCGGAAACGCACACTGCGTTTTTCGACTGTTTCACCTTCGTGTGCGGGTGTTAATGGGGTCAGCGGTACTAACAAACCATTGCGTGGAATAACCTCGCGCTCGTGGGCGAAATAAATCGTAGGTAGTTCGAGTTTTTCTCTGGCGATGTATTGCCACACATCGAGCTCAGTCCAGTTAGAGATAGGGAACACGCGCATGTTTTCGCCGGGATGAACCCGGGTGTTATACAAATCCCATA
>CAYUDI010000050.1:0-14888 GCA_964443585.1 uncultured Bifidobacterium sp. | reverse complement strand
CGATCAAGAGCAAATCGCCGGCTATTTGCGCTACTTGCAAACGCAACGTAAGTTTTCTCAGCACACCTTAGAAAGTTATCAGAGCGATCTGGAACAGTTAGTTACGTTTAATCGTGAAAAAAAAATTCATGCGCTGACTTCAATTACAGTTATTGATATTCGTCGCTTTGCTGCACAAATGCATGCACGCGGATTATCACCTAGCTCGATAGCGCGCAAATTATCTGCCTGGAGAGGATTTTTTAATTGGATGGCGACACACCATCAGCTATCTGCCAATCCGGTTGATGGGGTCAAAGCTCCCAAGAGGGCCAAAGCACTCCCCAAAGCACTGGGCGTAGATGATGCTGTAAGACTCGTCAGCGGTAAACGATCGTCAGATTCCGATTCCAAAACCGACAAAACCCAAAGGCTATGTAATCGTGCAATGTTTGAATTGCTGTACTCCAGCGGTCTACGTGTTTCCGAGTTGATCGGGCTTGATGTTCATTACGCAGAAACACGTGGGTATGCATCCCTAGGCTGGTTAAATCTTGAGGCATGCGAAGTAACTGTAACCGGTAAAGGTAATAAACGCCGCACAGTACCAGTTGGAAGCGCCGCAGTAACAGCTTTGCGCGAATGGCTGTCATGCAGAGCTACTGTAGTAAATGAAAAACCAGGAGCTGATCCCTATGCACTCTTTATTACGGCTCGCGGCCAACGAATTACAGCCCGCGTAATTCAAACCCGAATTAAGTCGCACGCACAGGCACTGGGTATACCAGCAGATGTGCATCCCCATATGCTGAGACATTCATTTGCTTCTCATGTGCTGCAATCGTCGGGAGATTTACGTGCAGTTCAAGAAATGCTAGGGCATTCATCGATTGCATCAACGCAGGTTTACACATCACTAGATTTTCAGCGTTTAGCCCATGTCTATGATGCTGCCCATCCACGCGCAAAGAAACAAAAATCGAACGATTGATCAAACGTGTAGCAAGCCACCTTAAACATATTTTTAGCTATCCAAGGTAAGACCATGTCTCTCATTCCCGCTACGATCTTGACCGGCTTTTTAGGTTCCGGCAAGACGACTCTTTTAAATCGCATTCTGCATGAAGACCATGGCCTACGTATCGCTGTGATTGAAAATGAATTCGGTGAAGAAAATATCGATAATGAAATTTTGGTACAAGAGACACGCGAACAAATTGTTGAAATGAACAACGGATGTATTTGCTGCACAGTGCGTGGTGATTTAATTACCGCATTGGGCCAGCTTGCACAAAAACGCCGTGATGGCGAATTGGCCTTTGATCGCGTGGTCATCGAAACCACCGGCCTTGCCAACCCTGGCCCAGTGGCACAAACTTTTTTCATGGATGAAGAAGTCGCTACCAGTTACTTGCTGGACGGCGTCATTACTATCGTTGATGCCAGCAACGCCATGCAGCAGTTGGATAAATTTGATGAAGCCCAACGTCAAGTTGGTTTTGCTGATCGTCTGTTTTTATCAAAATCAGATCTGGTCGACCAAGAGCATCTGTCTCTGCTAGAGCAACGATTAAAGCGTATTAATCCTCGCGCGCCGTTGGGACGCACTGATTTTGGCCATGCTCCAATTAACGAAATATTAGACATACGCGGATTCAATCTGAACGACAAACTGGAAATCGATTCGGATTTTCTAAAATCAGAAGAAGACCACCACTGCGACGATCATTGCAACCACGAGCATCATCACCACGATCATGACCACGCTCACTCCGGGCACCATGCGGGCGACCACACTGACGGCATTGCCGCCTTTGTCTTTCGCAGCGAGCGCCCCTTTGATCCCGCGCGTCTGGAGGACTTCATAGGCCAATTGGTACAAGTCTATGGTCCTCGTATGTTGCGCTATAAAGGCATATTGTGGATGGAGGGAGCCTCGCGTAAGGTAATCTTTCAGGGCGTTCATCAAACCATGGGAAGCGATTTGGGCTCACCCTGGTTGGCGGACGAAATTCGCGGAAGTAAAATCGTTTTCATAGGTCAATCACTGCCGCGCCCCATATTCATTGAGGGATTGCAGCAATGTCTGGTATAAGCACCATAGTATTTTTAAAAGCGAGTCACCACTGTCCGCTTTTGATAAGTTTTAAGCGGCCTCCCTTGCAATTTAAATTAAAAATATGAAAAGCTTGTCTATACAGCCGACAATGCGATTACAATAGCCGCCGATTTGCTCAGGGCATCCCAAGGGATGAGTGAGACAGTCTAAGCAAACAACCAGTCTGCCATGCGCATGAGCAAAAATGCCAATGACGTACTGGATACAATTGACAGATCAGCAGTTAAGAAAGCAAGCGACGTGGCAACTACTACAAAAACTTTGAAGCCAGCCGTCAGCGACGGCAGCCCACTTACTGAGGAACAGCTCCTCAAAATGGGCGAGAAAGACTACATGAACGCGGCGCAGCTGGCTTTTTTCAAAGCCCGCTTAAAGCAGCTTGAAAAGGATCTTCTGCGTAATGCAGGCGAAACTACCGAGCACCTGCGTGAAACCGTGCTCGTGCCCGATCCAGCCGATCGCGCCACGATAGAAGAAGAGCACGCTCTGGAATTGCGCACGCGTGACAGAGAACGCAAGCTGCTCAAAAAAGTACAGCAGTCAATCGCCTCGATTGACGCCGGCGACTATGGTTGGTGCGAAGAGACTGGTGAGCCCATCGGCATACCTCGACTTCTAGCCCGTCCTACCGCCACCCTATCACTTGAAGCTCAGCAGAGACGCGAGCTCAAGCAAAAACTTTACGGCGACTAAATTCTTCCCGCGAAGAAATGAAATGCTATATTTACGTATGATTTTAAATATTCGTAAATTTATACCCGCGTGAGCATGAACCACCGCACCAAGCCCCCAGGCAGCCCTACCCGTGCGGCGGCTCTATGGCTAGTGGTTTGCTTGTTGTTTGCGCAGTGGTTGGGATATTCCCATGCAATTAACCATGCAGGCACGCAATCTGAGCCGCTAGTTAGTCAGAGCACTCCAAACTCTTACTCAGGCTGTTTTGATCATCAACATGCCGGTCATTCCTGCACACTGCTGGAAGCGGGAACACTCGGTGCCAGCCTTACCCCTACCAACTTCGAAATCACCGTTTTAGCGCTGCCCTGCTTTATCGTAGCTAGCGCCATGTGTCTTGGATTTCAGCAAATTTTCGTTGCACTTTTCTCTACCCGCGCACCACCTGCTCACCACTGAGCATCAAAAACTAACAAAACCAATATTTACCCAGCGAAGACCTATCGCTGGTTACTGCATGATCAGTGGAGAATTACATGAACTATCGACTATCGTATCTGGCGCAAGCCATGGTTTACGCCTTTGCTGGCGCAATCCTTCCCAGCTTCGCACAAGAAAACAATAAAACACTCAATTCAGTCGTAGTGACTGCTGATCCTTTTGGATCGAGTGAAAATTCCATGATACTCGCACCAGCCAAGGTGCTTTCAGGCGATGAGCTGCGAGATAAATTAGGTGGTTCTATTGGGCAAACGCTGAGTAATGAATTGGGCGTCAGTTCATCTGGTTTTAGTTCCGGTGCTTCACGCCCTATCATTCGCGGCCTCGACGGCCCTCGCGTAAAAATGCTCGAAAATGGGATGAGCAGCGGAGATCTCTCTTCCATATCAAGCGATCACGCCGTGGGGAGTACGGGCACAACCGCACGACAAATTGAAATTCTGCGCGGACCTGCCGCGCTACTTTATGGCTCGGGCGCCATCGGCGGCCTCGTTAATATCGTTAACGGCCGCATAGCTACCACATTAGAAACCAAGCCCACCGGCGAAACAGAGCTACGCTATAGCAGCGTTGATCGTGGCGTAGGAGCCAGCTTTTCTGCCGATGGCTCTGCCGGCACGATAGGTTTACATGCAGATGGCAACACAACTCATGCAGGTGACTACCGCATACCGGGTAACAGCAGCGTGTTAGGTGATGGCGATACTGGCCGGCTAAGTTTTTCTGGCAATCGCGAACGGAGTCTGGGTTTTGGTGGCTCTGTCATCAAAGATTGGGGGTATGCAGGTCTTTCGATCGCCACCTTAGACAAACTCTACGGCATACATGGCGCGGATGAACGATCACGTATCGACCTTAATCGAACACGTATTGATGCTGATACCTTAATCAAATCACCGTTTGATGGCTTTGATTCGTTGCGCATACGATTAGGCAATACAGACTATAAGCATACAGAACTGGAAAATGGAACTGATCCTCACATTCGATTTACTAACAAATCGACTGAAACTCGATGGGAACTAGGTCATTTACCCGTCGCTGGCTGGCGAGGCAAGCTGGGCATTCAAACTGAGCAGGCAACAACTAAAGCAGCCAATCTTGAGGGGGCCGATCCCACTGTGCCACGCACCAATTCTATGGCAGTTGCTGGCTTCTTCCTGGAGGAACGCGACTTTGGTGCTACCCGAATTAATATTGGTGGCCGGTTAGAATCTGTTTCGCGCAAGCCCGAAAGCAGCGTCAATCGCTCTTACGATTTAGGCTCGTTTTCTACAGGCGCACTCTGGACCGTGATCCCCGGCTATGGTCTGGGTGCCACGGCATCAATTGCACAGCGCGCACCTACGGCCGAAGAATTGTATTCACGAGGCGCACATCACCCAACCGAAACGTATGATGTTGGTGATACATCGCTAAAAAAAGAAACATCAAATAATCTTGAGTTATCACTACAAAAAACTGAAAATAAATTACGCTGGAAAACAAATGTTTATCAAAACAAAGTAACCAATTTTATCTACGGTGCTATTGGCACTATAAATCTTGATCCCGATGGGGCACTGCGCGATCGAAATTTCAAACAAGGTGATGCTACTCTCAAAGGTATAGAAGCTGAGCTGAGCTATAATTTGTATGAAACAGGCTGGTATGGCCGAGTATTTGCTGACAGCTCACGCGGCACCTTGGACAACCTTGGCAATCTGCCTTTGCAACCTGCTAGTCGCTTGGGATTAACAGCTGGCTATCAAGATCAGCGCTGGCGTTCATCGTTATCGGTTCTTCATGCAGATTCACATAATCGTATTGCAAGTACCGTTATTTCTGAAGAAACAGCCACAAAAGCTTATACCAACATCGATGCAAATTTGTCTTTCACCCAGCGCTATGGAACGACCGATTTGACTTGGTTCATGATCGCTCGCAATCTACTTAATGAAGAGATACGCCTCTCTACCTCTCTACTAAAAGACTACGTTCCTCAGCCAGGTCGTAACGTAATCGTAGGGGTTCGAACTCGCTTTTAATTTGCACGTAAAATTTCAACGTATAACTCACGCCACGTTCTACGCCAGGATTACGTAGAACGGGCGTATCAATCCGCATGTTTGCTTTGTGTCTAATTGACATCCGATCTTTTCGGGGATGTAATGACTCGCAGTTAAAAAGACTACTGAACAATAATTTTTAGTGGCCCTTTTACTTTGCTGGGAACATTACCATTCCAATTAGGCTGGTTTAACACGTGAAAATTTTAGGCCGCTTTATAAAACCGATTGCAGAGTCCGCAAATCAGAAAAAAATTGCACCAGCAGATCACGCATGTGCGACCTCTAAAAAAATAGATACTATCGAATCAGAAATAACCGCTGAATTCGGAAATGCCACTTTACTTCTTAGTAGCAAAGAAAACAGCCGCAACACTATTTCCAACTTAAGTCACACACTCGATGAGGCAACTCTCTTGTTCGCTAATGGCCAATCAAATGACGCCAAAACACATTTGCTGGCGGCTACGCAAATTAACGGTAGCCAGCAAGATAATCAGCTCGCGTGGTGGATGTTGTTTGATCTAGCAATTGTAGAAAATCAACCTGATTTTTTTGATCACTTAGCACTAAGCTACGCAAACCAATTTGAAACTTCTCCACCCCAATGGCAGCAGCTCATTGACGACTGTGAAGATATCTCTTCGCAAATCGAACTTCCTGTACTCAACTTTCGAGGAAAACTCTCTGAAGCCAGTCTGCCAGCCTTACATCAATTAGAACTATTAGGCTTACAGCATCACCATTTTCAAATTGAGTTTTCTGCAATAACAGAGATGGATATATTTGGCTGTTCAGCTATTTTGAACGTGTTAGACACTTGGCAAAAAGCGTCGTGTGATATTTCTATCCGTGAGAGTGAGGCTATCATTTCCAGAGTTAGGCAATTTACACAGGCAGGCCGACGCGACAGCAACGACGCTGCATGGAGGCTGCTCATAGAATTACTGCGGCTAGTCAATTCGCAAGAGGCGTATGAAAATGCCTGCCTGGAATACTGCATGACCTACGAAGTATCGCCGCCCGCATCACCTAAAGCACCAACCAAATCCCCTGAGCAGATATCGGTTTTCGCTATGCCACAAACCGTATCATTGCCAATAGACAAACTACTTCTACGCACTAGCGAGTACGCTTTGCAAGCTACTGCGGTCGTTTTAGATTGCCGTCATTTACGAAAAATAGAATTCAGTGCCGTCACACCCTGGCTTACCGGGCTTAAACAACTAGCTCAGGGCAAAGCGGTAGAATGTCGTCACATGAGCTTTCTTGTTGGCCGTCTAATACAATTAATGGGCGCAACAAGCTGGCTGCACATTACCCACCGAAAGCCTTAAATGCCGGAGGTGGCCCTAAGCTAGATTTTTATTTTTTTACTGCATGGAACAATTTCACGGTACGACGATTCTTTCTGTACGGCGAGGCAATGTAGTCGCGCTGGGAGGTGATGGCCAAGTAACCTTAGGTAATATCGTCATGAAAGGCTCCGCGCGCAAAGTGCGTAAGCTGTTTCACGGTAAAGTCTTAGCCGGCTTCGCAGGAGGTACTGCCGATGCGTTCACCCTGCTTGAACGTTTTGAATCCAAGTTGGAAGCCCACCTGGGTAATTTAATGCGTTCATCGGTCGAGCTGGCCAACGATTGGCGTCCCGTTCGCGTGCTGCGTCGACTTGACGCCATGCTACTCGTAGCCGACCGTGAATCCACACTCATCATCACGGGTAACGGCGATGTACTCGAGCCAGAAGATGGCGTGGGTGCCATAGGCTCTGGCGGTAGTTATGCTCAGTCTGCCGCAAAAGCTTTGCAAGAAAACACCGAATTGTTACCGGCTGAGATAGTCAAAAAATCCCTGACCATCGCAGCGCAGCTTTGTATTTATACTAATTTCTCGCTCACCATCGAGACCCTTGAATAAGCTCAACGCATAAATGAATCTCACACCGCAAGAAATTGTCATCGAGCTCGACAAGCATGTCGTAGGTCAGGCGCGCGCAAAACGTGCTGTTGCTATCGCCTTGCGCAATCGCTGGCGGCGGCAACAAGTACCTGATCCCCTTCGGCATGAAATTACACCAAAAAATATCTTGATGATAGGGCCTACCGGCGTAGGCAAGACTGAAATTGCACGTCGTCTCGCTCGTCTGGCCGACGCACCCTTCATCAAGATCGAAGCCACTAAATTTACCGAAGTCGGTTATGTAGGGCGCGATGTTGACACCATCATTCGTGACCTCACTGAAATAGGTATTAAACAAACGCGCGAACTAGAAATACGCAAAGTTCGTGCTGGCGCTGAAGATGCCGCAGAAGATCGCATACTCGACGTACTACTTCCGCCAGCACGTGATTTTGGCTTCTCTGCCACGCAAACTGCCGAAGAAAAAAACGCTAATGCCACACGTCAAACTTTTCGCAAACGACTGCGCGAAGGCGCGCTTGATGATCGCGAAATCGATATTGAGTTAGCAGATGCCCGCCCTCAGATGGAAATCATGGCACCTCCCGGCATGGAGGAAATGACTGAGCAAATTAAATCCATGTTTTCAGGCTTAGGTAGCAGCCGAAAAAAAGCTCGCAAGCTCAAGATCGGCGAGGCAATGAAATTACTCATTGATGAGGAAGCCTCTCGCTTAGTCAATGAAGAAGAACTCAAACAAAAAGCAATAGCCAATGTTGAACAAAATGGCATAGTATTTTTGGATGAAATCGACAAAATAGCAGCGCGCGGTAGCGTTCAAGGTGCTGATGTATCACGCGCTGGCGTGCAACGCGATTTACTGCCATTAGTCGAAGGTACCACCGTCAACACCAAATACGGCATGGTTAAGACCGACCATATTTTGTTTATCGCTTCAGGCGCTTTTCATCTAGCCAAGCCCTCAGATCTTATACCTGAGCTTCAAGGACGATTCCCCATACGCGTGGAATTAGAATCGCTGGCTATCGCCGATTTTGAACGCATCCTAACTTCTACAGATGCTTGCTTAACTCGCCAGTATCAGGCGCTACTTGCAACCGAAAACGTACACATAGAATTTGCACCAGAGGGCATACGCAGGCTGGCCGAAATCGCTTTTTCAGTCAATGAAAAAACGGAGAACATAGGTGCGCGTCGTCTTTATACTGTCATGGAAAAACTGCTCGAAGAAATATCGTTCGGTGCAGACCATGAAAGCAGTACAGCAGTCATGATAGATGCCGCTTATGTCGACGATAAGCTAGGCGCATTAGCGATTAACGAAGACCTGTCACGCTACGTGCTGTAATTTTTACTATTTGATTTACGTAGTTTTATTAGCGTCTATACGTATTACCCGGCAAAACAATCTGCGGTTCTTGTACTGGCATGCTGACCGCCGGTGGATACGATGCTTCGGTGTTTTGCGCTGCGCCACCTGTACTCGTTGTGCCCGACGCAGTTACAGCCGAACTACTTGCACCTGAACTCGCACTCGAACTCGCCACTGGTGCTGCTGGCTGCGGGTTGGCAGGCATCTGAGATTGCACTGGCGGTTGCGTGTAAAGTGTCGCGCTTTGCTGCCCCGTGGAACTCGCTGTAGTCGGTGATACGCCTAGTTGCGATGCAAAGGCTGGCAATGCCAGTTCTCGCTCTGCTCCCTTGCCTGACAAGATCACACTGCGTGAATTAATCTCCTTAACCACGATACCCGGCATCACTTCAGCGTGCAGACGTAGCGCACGCGGAGGCCCGCCCTCGGCAGCAATGATCACGATACTTTCTTGTGGTCGCACGGAACGAATAACGCCATTGAGCTGCACACTGGCTAACGCAGAAGCTTGCTGACTCCCACCGAACAAATTCGCGGCAGAAGATATCGGCGGAATACTTTTCTCAGCAACTGTAAATGTAGGCTCTGGGGGCAACGCAGGTAACAACCATAGTCGCAACCAGAACGACAGCGAAACCCAAACACAAATAAAGAATACAAACGAAACAGCATCTGGTAGACGTTCTCTTAAAAATTTAAATCGAGTCATTATTGATTGCCAGTTAAGTAAATAATAAATAAAAACGAAATGCTCGTAACGCTATCGGTGGGCAATTGCCTAACGTACCAACTGGTTTATCTCGATAATAGGCATCAGCACGGCCAATACTATGAGCAGTACAAGCACGCCCATCGTTAATATCAATATTGGTTCTAGCAAGCTAGCGATTGTCAATGCGCGCCGTTCAAGATCTTGTTCTTGCATTTGAGCTGCACGATTTAACATCACTGGCAACTCGCCCGTGACTTCACCGGCACGTATCATGTGTATCAACATAGGCGGAAAATACGGATGTACTGCCAATGCCCGCGCCAAGCTCATGCCCTCACGTACGCTAGCGGTTGCATCTTCAACTTGTTCACGCATAGCCGCATTAGACAACGTGTCGCGGCTCGTTCTCAGCGCCCTAAGAATAGGGACGCCTGAGCTGATCGTAATAGCTAGCGTACTAGCAAACCGCGAGGTATTTAGACTGCGCTCAAAGCGCCCATAAAAAGGGGCGCCAAGCAACCAGCGGTGCCAGCGCATACGAATGACAGGATCCTGCAAAGCATGACGCAGGGCGAAAAAAAGTGAGGCCATAATTAGAACAAGCAACCAACCCCAGTGTCGAAATGAATCTGAGATAAACAGCATAGCGATAGTTAAAAATGGCAGTTGCTGTTTCGTGTTTTCGAAAACCGAAACAATCTGAGGCACAACATAGGTGAGCAAAAAAATGACTATCGTAAACGCCACTGCTGTCACTATCGCCGGATAAGTAAACGCCAATCTTATTTTTTGAATTAGTGCATTACGACGCTCAACAAAATCAGCAAGCCGCGACAGCACGCCTGATAGCTGGCCTATGTGCTCACCAGAAGCTACCAATCCACGGTAGATATCGGCGAAGTCACGGGGATGCCTGGATAGTGCATCAGATAACGATGCACCACCCATCACTTCAGCTCGTATGGCTGCGATCAAATCGCGCATATACGGACGCTCAGCCTGCTCAAGTAACGCTGAAAATGCCTGCTCTAACGGCAGTCCCGCTTCTAATAAGGAGGCTAACTGTCGCGTAAACAGAGCTAACTCATTCGTCGACAAACGCTCGCCGAAAAGTCTAACCAAAATATGGGCATGAGCATCTACTTGGTTGGCAGTCGCATGGACTGCTAACGGAAGGAATCCACGAGCACGTAAGTCAGAACGCGCAGCACGCGGGCTTTCAGCGTGCAATATGCCTTTACTAGTCGCACCCAATGGATCTACCGCCTCATAACGGTAAGCTGGCATGTACTTAGTCCTTGGTCACGCGTAATAATTCAGCCTCGCTGGTCACGCCTTGCTGTAACCAGCGCTCGCCATCTGCCCGCAAGGTCTGCATGCCATTACGCTGAGCACTGAGGCGTATATCTGCTTCAGCTACTTGGTTGTGTATCTGGGTACGAATCTCTGGTGTTGTAAGTAACAGCTCATACACGCCCACACGACCGTGATAACCCGTCTGTCCGCATTGCGTGCAGCCGCGCTCTACCCAGCGTTGCCCATCAAATTTGCGGCAATGTGTACAGAGCTTTCTAACCAGGCGCTGAGCTACAACACCTAACAATGAGGACGACAACAAAAACGGTTCGATACCCATATCCAGCAGCCGGGTAATCGCAGCAGCCGCATCATTGGTGTGCAGTGTTGTCAGTACTAAATGACCTGTTAGCGACGCTTGCACAGCAATCTGTGCTGTTTCGAGATCGCGGATTTCACCTATCATGATGACATCAGGGTCTTGCCGCAATATGGCGCGCAGTGCTTTTGCAAACGTCATATCGATACGCGCGTTGACCTGGGTCTGACCTACACCAGGTAATTCATACTCAATCGGATCTTCTACAGTAAGAATATTGGTGGTAGTTGCATTTAAGCGCGACAACGCTGCATAGAGGGTCGTGGTTTTTCCAGAGCCGGTGGGGCCTGTCACTAAAACTATGCCGTGCGGCTGTGCTATCAAATGATCGAATTGTGCGCGCGTTGTTTCATTCATGCCCAACTGCTGCAAATCTAATCGCCCACCTTCTTTGTCCAGCAAACGTAAAACGGCGCGCTCACCATGACCTGTCGGCAGCGTAGACACACGCACATCGACAGGCTTACCACCCACACGAAGCGTAATCCGGCCATCTTGAGGCAAACGTTTTTCTGAAATATCGAGCTGCGACATAATTTTTATGCGCGATATGAGTGCTGCGTGCAAGCCGCGTTTAGGTCGGGCAACATCACGCAACCGTCCATCAATTCGAAATCGAACCACTGATATCTGCTCAAATGGTTCAATATGAATATCAGATGCCCCCTCACGCAAAGCTTGCGTGAGCAATGCATTAATCATGCGTATGACAGGTGCATCGTCAGCTGCTTCGAGCAGATCTTCTACCGCAGGCATTTCCTGCATGAGCCGGGTTAAGTCCAGATCAGACTCTACTTCGTCAACAATCTGTGCTGCATCATCGCCACTGCCTGCATAGGCTTTCGCAATGGCTGCTTCTAGCTGATCGCGCTCCATAGTATGCAGTCGGAGCCGCCCAAACCGGCGTCCAACTTCAGCAATAGCAGAGGATAGTGTTGTAGGCGAAACCCACACATCGGTGCCACCACCTGCAACAGCGGCCTGAGCAAGTAAGCCGAAATTACGAGAAAAACTAAACGGCAGCAAACGCGGGTCATGTATCGTCGTCATTAATGCAGATGCTCTTTCGTGATTCTCATTACGCGCGATGAGAATTAGTACCCAAGGATAGTAGCCATCGCAATAAAAACTTAATGCATGAATAGCGAGCCAATCACATCGCTATTCAACGCAAATCAATCACAGGTGGCTCTACAGGAAAGACCTCGGCCGGCGCATTTGGTTGCATAGGCGCTGTTGATGAACCCGAGGATGGTGAAGGAGACACCGGTTGCGGACCACGCTCGGGCTCGTTGAAATCTCGCCGCAATAAATTACCGTCTAGGGGTCGTCCATGATGCAAGGGCGGCAGCACAGGTGTATCCGTACGCGGTAAAAAAACATTTTGTTCGGGTTGTATTCCCAGTTGAGCGCCACGAATATAGTCATAGCGATCACTGGCAACGGCAATACTTTGATTTTCGTTACGTATAACAGTGGGCCGCAGAAAAACCATCAGATTCGTTTTCCCACGCTGCTTGGACTGATAACGAAAAAAATACCCCAGAAAAGGAATGTCACCTAACAAGGGAATTTTTTCTACTGTATCGTTGACAGTATCTTCTATCAGGCCACCCAGAACGATGATCTGACCATCATCAACCAATACATTGGTATCGATAGAACGCTTGCTAGTAATAAGTCCCGAAACAGTCGATTGCTGAATATTTGACGTCTCTTGATAAATAGCCATTCTGACGGTACCGCCCTCCGAAATTTGGGGGCGTACGCGCAGCGATAAACCTATATCGCGCCGCTCTATGGTCTGAAACGGATTCACACCCGCTGTTCCCCCCGATGCAGCCGTCGTAAATTGACCCGTAATAAAAGGAACATTTTGTCCAACAATAATGCGTGCCTCTTCATTATCGAGTGTGATGAGATTAGGCATAGAGAGTATGTTGGCTTTAACATTTTTTTCTAGCGCGCGAGCCAGCATGCCAAGCTGCAAACCACCATTACTTTGTTTAAATAATAAAGCAGTCAATCCGTTACCGGGTGGTAGAGGAGCTTTACCCGTCCCAACTACCGATGCCGCCTGGGACACCAGATTATTCCCTTCGCTGGAAAATCCTGTAAGCACACCTACGCGAATATTACTACCGGTATCACTCGATACACCCGCCCATTGAATTCCAAATTCAGCCGCTTTGTCAGCACTGACTTCAATAATAAGGGATTCAACATACACCTGCGCACGCCGTGCATCGAGCTTATCAATGATGGCTCGTACGTTGCGATAGACACGCTCATTAGCTGTGATGATGAGCGTATTAGTAGTGGGATCGGCTTGAATAAAACCTGTTGCACCACCTGTGGGCAATGGTCCTTGCATAGGCGCAGGCGAGGACGGCGGGGTTTGCATAGCGCCACCTTGCTGCGTCGATGCCTGCGCTGCTGCCTGAACTACTGGCTGCGTAACAGCACTCGGCATGGTAGTAGCTGCTACTCCCATTTCGCTCGCTACCACTGCTCGCAACACTTGCGCTAATTTAGTCGCCTCGGCATTACGTAAATAAACCACATGCACATTACCGGGTACTAAGGTGGGTTGATCGAGCTTGGCGATAAGCGTACGCGCCAAACTAGCGCGCGCTTGCGTCGGTGCCCGAAGAATGACGGAATTCGTGCGCGAATCAGCTAATAATAAAACGCGTGCAGGGTCAATCGTTCCTGGCCCACCTCCCGAATCTAAAAGTCGGTTAGCCGTTACCGTAATATCACTAGCGATCGCATGTTCAATCTTAATGACATCAAGCTCACCAATCGCAGGCGTATCAATCGACGCAATGATGCGTGCGAGTCGCTTTAGATTATCTGCATAATCAGTAATGATGAGCGTGTTGTTCGTCGGGTCGGCCGCTATCGTATTGTTAGGTGCAATCAAAGGGCGCAGCACGTTAATTAAGCCACTGGCACTTTCATGATTGAGATGAAAAACGCGTGTAACAATTTGATCGCCACGTAATTTTTCTTTTTCTGCCTGTACCGGCCCTGCTTGTTGTTTTGCTTCGGCTTCTGGAACGACTTTGACATAGTCGGGTGTGCTGATTACTGAAAAGCCTTGCAGGCGTAGTACCGAACTCAACATCTCTAGAGCCTGTGATTTTGATACGGGCTTTTCAGAGACTAAATTGATCGTTCCTTTAACGCGCGGATCTATGACAAAGGTATTTCCCGTGTAATGTCCAATAGCACGTACGACCGCTTCTATATCTGCGCCTACAAAATTTAAATTTGCCTGATTACTGGCCGGATCTTGTGCGCCTGCTGGTCGTAATAAAAGCAAGGGCAAGAGCAACAGTACACTTCCGATATGACGATTGTGCAATGCATCTGAACGAAAGAAAACCAGGGCATGAATAAGATAACGAGCGACGACCGGCAACACCGACAATAAAATTCTCTCAACGATCATGTGAACTCAATTACAAATACAGTACGGTTTTCTATCTGATGTCGTCGGCCCAACAAATTAAGCAAATTAGCTAATTGAGGCTCGTGCTCGGGCAATGCCCAGGCCTGCCCGGAAAACTGCAGATGGCCACTTTTAATTGCACCATTACCCTGAAGTTGCAACGGTCCAGACAGCGTTGAAAGTGTCAACTGAGCGCCCATTCCCTGCCAGTCGAATTCCATACGATAGGTGCCTAAGGGTTTGACGGGTGACAAAACCGATGCAATGTCATTCAATTGCAATTGCATCGCCCCTCGAATTTGCCACCCCTCGGGCTGAGCCAGCACACTTAATGAGTGTGCAGATACCCGCATCTGACCCGTGGGTTTCAGGGTATTGAGCGGTGCACCCAGCGCCACCAATTGACTCGCAGGTAAGCTAAGCGTGAATT
>CAYUDI010000049.1:0-15036 GCA_964443585.1 uncultured Bifidobacterium sp. | reverse complement strand
CACAAGGACAGAAAATGTCCAAATCCAAAGGCAATACGCTCGACCCCATTGATCTTATCGATGGTATTACCGTCGATGAATTAGTCGCCAAGCGAACCACTGGGCTGATGAACCCAAAACAAGCTGAGAGTATTGCCAAAGCCACGCGCAAAGAATTCGCCAATGGTATTCCTGCCTATGGTACAGACGCCTTGCGCTTTACTATGGCCAGCTACGCATCACTTGGTCGCAATATTAATTTTGATCTGGGTCGCTGCGACGGTTACAGAAATTTTTGTAACAAGCTGTGGAATGCCACTCGCTTTGTGTTGATGAACACCGAAGGCAAAGATTGTGGATTAGATGATCATGGCGCTGATGCGTGCACATCAGGTGGCTATTTGGATTTTTCACAAGCGGATCGATGGATCGTGTCACTGCTTCAGCGTACAGAAGCCGAAGTTGAAAAAGGCTACGCAGAATACCGCTTCGATAATATTTCCTCAGCAATCTATAAATTCATTTGGGATGAGTACTGTGATTGGTATTTGGAAGTTGCGAAAGTACAGATACAGCAAGGAACTGAAGGTCAGCAGCGCGCAACCCGACGCACACTCTTGCGCGTACTTGAAACGGTACTGCGGCTAGCGCACCCAATTATTCCATTCATCACGGAAGAGTTATGGCAAACGGTCGCACCTTTGTCTGGACGCACCCTTAAAGCGGAGGGTGATTCCATCATGGTGCAGCCTTATCCACTGCCTAACCTGAAAAAAATCGATGAGCAAGCTGAAAGCTGGATGACTGAACTTAAATCGCTGACTGACGCATGTCGTAACTTGCGCGGCGAGATGCAATTGTCACCGGCCCTCAAAGTACCTTTGGTTATAGAGGGAAATGATCATGTTCGTTTGCAGACTTTTGCTCCTTATCTTCAGGCACTGGCAAAACTCTCCGAAGTACAAGTACTGGCCACACTGCCTGAATCACCCGCGCCTGTCATTGTTGTTGGGAGTACTCGATTGATGCTGAAAGTAGAAATCGATATCGCCGCCGAACGCGAACGTGTCAACAAGGAAGTGATGCGACTAGAAGGCGAGATTGCCAAAGCAAATGCCAAGCTGAGCAATGAAAGTTTTGTCGCACGCGCACCTGCGGCTGTCGTCGCCCAAGAAAAAGAACGCGTAGCCGGATTTTCTGAAACAGTACTTAAACTTCGCGAACAATTAGCCAAACTGACATAAGTCACTAGGAGAACTGCTGATGATAATTCGTAGCTTGCTGCTGACCTTACTACTTTGCAGTACGTCGATTTTTTCTTATGCGGCCGATGCTGTTTCACCTGTTGGTGTCTGGCGCACCATTGATGACAAAACCGGCAAAGAAAAATCACTGGTGCGCATTACAGAAGTTAATGGTGAATTTCGCGGCACCATAGAAAAACTTTTTCGTGAACCGCATGAAGATCAAATGCCGAATTGCGAAAAATGTACTGGCGATAAAAAAAACAAACCTGTCATCGGCATGGTGATCATGACTGGATTAAAACATGACGGAGATATGTACACCGGCGGTGAAATTCTTGATCCGGCCAATGGCAAGACCTATAAATGCAAAGTCTGGCTGGAAGACAAAGGTAAAAAGCTTAACGTGCGCGGCTTTATAGGAATGGCGCTACTTGGTAGAACACAGGTGTGGGTAAGAGAAGAATAACGCACTGCAATGCATCGTTAGCAGCAATGCTGATGCACTCAGCAGTTTTTGCGCTATCAAAAAAATTAATCTGTATTCCACAGATCCCCGTTAGGGCTGGTGCTTGGTGCTGTCACACCAAAATGTTTGTAGGCGATCGGGGTGGCAATTCGACCGCGCGGCGTGCGCTGTAAATAGCCCTGCTGTATGAGATAAGGCTCGAGCACATCTTCTATGGTGTCGCGCTCTTCTCCGATGGCAGCGGCCAAATTATCTAGGCCTACCGGGCCACCGCTAAATTTGAACAGTACTGCCTCTAATAACTTGCGGTCCATCAGATCAAAACCTACCGGATCGACATCGAGCATTTGTAAGGCGGCATCCGCCATGGCTTTGGTGACATCACCCTTGCCTTTGACTTCGGCATAATCACGCACACGACGCAACAATCGATTGGCAATGCGTGGTGTGCCACGACTACGGCGCGCTATTTCTAACGAGCCTTCGTCATCCATCGGTGTATGCAACAAGGCGGCGCTACGCGTCACAATACGCGCGAGTTGTTCCGGCGTATAAAACTCTAGCCGCGCAACGATACCAAAGCGATCACGCAAAGGATTGGTCAACATGCCAGCGCGCGTAGTCGCACCCACCAGTGTGAAGGGTTGCAGATCCAAACGTACGGACCGTGCAGCCGGCCCCTCCCCTATCATGATATCGATCTGGTAATCCTCGAGTGCGGGATAAAGAATTTCTTCCACCACGGGAGACAAGCGATGTATCTCATCAATGAACAACACATCATTGGCCTCGAGGTTGGTTAGCAAGGCAGCGAGGTCACCCGCACGTTCGAGCACTGGGCCTGAGGTTTGACGCAGGTTGACACCCATCTCACGCGCGATGATGTGCGCTAAGGTTGTTTTGCCTAAACCGGGAGGCCCAAACAGCAAGGTGTGATCTAAGGCCTCTCCACGTTGACGGGCAGCGGTAATGAAAATCTCCAGTTGACTGCGGATTTTTTCCTGACCTACGTATTCATCGAGTTTGTGCGGCCGCAGCGCACGCTCTATCGCTTCTTCGTTGGGCGATGAGGGCTTGGCATCAATGATGCGTTGTTCGCTGAAATCGTCGGTCTGAATACTCATAGCTGCATTGTAGCCTGATGATGGCTACTCAACCCTTAGACAAGGCTTTCAGTGCGTGGCGTATTCCATCGGACACCGAACTACCTGCGGGCACTTGCTTTAACGCCAGCAGACCTTCTTTTTCAGAATAGCCCAAAGCCAATAGTGCATTCAATACGTCGGTATTGTCATTCTGGGCCACTGTGCCCTGGCCAAGATCAGCGCCTAATTTACCTTTAAGTTCAAGCAGTAAACGTTCTGCTGTTTTTTTGCCTATGCCAGGGATGCGCGTTAAGCGTCCTACTTCTTGTAAACTGATCGCTTGCGCCAGATCAGCTACTGACATGCCAGACAAAATAGATAACGCTGTACGAGCGCCCACACCGGTAATTTTTATTAGCTGGCGAAACAGTTCGCGCTCCTGTGCTGTTCCAAAACCATACAGCAGCTGCGCATCCTCTCTGACCACCATATGGGTGAACAGCATAATTTTTTCGCCAGTGGATGGCAGATTGTAAAACGTACTCATGGGTACGCTGACCTCATAACCGACGCCATTGCAATCGACGACTAAATGCAATGGATTTTTGTCGACCAACATCCCAGTAAGACGACCAATCATGAACTATCTCGCGAAAAAAATTAGTACATCATCATAGCGTGATGCGGGCAGTTTGCTATCGTGGTCGAGTAGCGGCTGGTTTAGTTGCTTATCCAATTAAGCGGCCGCCGCGCACACGCAAGCCTTTTTTTGCTAACTCGGGTGCCAGCCCCGCCAGGGTAGCTAATCCGACTCCGCTATGTGCATGACAAATCGCCACACCCAACGCATCGGCGGCATCGGTTCCCGGCAAACCTTCTAATTTCAGCAACCGTTGCACCATCGCTTGCACTTGTGATTTATGCGCCTTGCCTTGCCCAACAACGGCCTTTTTTACCTGCAAAGCCGTGTACTCCGCAACGGATAAATTTGCACTCACCAGACCACAAATAGCCGCACCGCGTGCCTGACCTAGCAAGAGTGTGGACTGAGGATTTACATTAGAAAAAACGATTTCGATTGCAGCGCAATCAGGTTGATAGTTACTCACCACCTGCCCCACACCTTGAAGAATAACCTTCAGCCGCGAGGGTAAATCGCCATCGGGAACCTGTATCGTGCCCGAAGCGATATACGTTAGTCGTTGTCCCTCTTTGTGAATAACACCAAAGCCGGTAACACGCAGACCAGGATCAATGCCTAAAATTTTCATAGCCCATTATGACAGCAGCAGTAGCCGAGGTGGCTATGGATTAATACAGCCGATGGGTGCAGGCGATGGGGCAGGCGATCGATGCAGGAGGAGGCCGTGCGGCTACATAGTGCAAACAATTAATGCCGGAAATGACGGGTCCCTGTTAGCGCCATCACGACACCGTGTTCATTGGCCGCATCGATCACTTCCTGATCACGCATAGAGCCGCCGGGCTGAACGACAGCTGTTGCACCAGCGGCCACCACGACATCCAGACCATCACGAAACGGGAAGAAGGCATCGGATGCCACTGCAGAGCCTACGAGAGTAAGGCCTGCATTTTGTGCTTTGATAGACGCGATACGAGCCGAATCAACCCGACTCATTTGACCTGCACCGACGCCTAAGGTCATACCGTTACCGCAAAATACAATCGCATTGGATTTCACAAATTTAGCGACTCGCCAAGCAAATATCATGTCGTTTAATTGCGAAGGTGAGGGCTGTTTATTACTAACGATTTTGAATTCTTCTATTTGCACATTTTTTGCGTCCGGTGCTTGCAGCAGCAAGCCACCGCCAACCCGCTTCATATCCCATGTATTTTGGTCATGCGCTAAAGGTATCTGCAACAAGCGTACATTCTGCTTGGATGCTAATAGTTTTAATGCGCCCGGGGTAAAGGATGGCGCAATCAATACCTCAACAAATTGTTTGGCAACTGCTTCTGCAGCAGTTGCATCCACTTCGCAATTAAACGCAATGATGCCGCCAAAGGCTGAGGTTGGATCGGTTTGAAATGCTTTGTTATACGCAGCACAGGCATCAGTGGCAACAGCTACACCGCAGGGGTTGGCATGTTTAATGATGACACATGCATGACCATCAAAGGTTTTTACGCATTCCCATGCCGCATCCGCATCGGCAATGTTATTGTAAGAGAGTTCTTTGCCCTGTAACTGACGATAGTTGGCCAACGATCCTGCCACTGAATCGACATCGCGATAAAACGCTGCCGACTGATGTGGATTTTCACCGTAGCGCATTTCCTGCACTTTAGCGAATTGCAGGTTCAGTGTTGCGGGATAGGCTGAGCGCGTTGTGTGTGACAAGTCAGTACCTAAAGAACTTAGATAGTTAGTAATCGCACCGTCATAACTGGCTGTATGTGCAAACACTTTTTTTGCTAATGCAAAGCGTGTTATATAACTTACGGCACCTTGCTGCTTTTGCATCTCATCAAGTACGGATACGTAATCGGATGGATCGCATATAACGACGACATCTTTATGATTTTTTGCCGATGAACGCAGCATAGCTGGGCCACCTATATCGATGTTTTCGATAGCATCTTCTAAAGAACACTGTTCTTTAGCCACGGTTTGCTGAAATGGGTAGAGGTTGACCACCACCATGTCGATCACAGGAATGGCATGCTGATCAAGCGCTTGCATATGCGTAGGAACATCACGTCGTGCAAGTATGCCGCCGTGTATTTTTGGATGTAGCGTTTTAACTCGACCATCCAGCATTTCCGGAAAGCCTGTGTAATCGGCTACTTCGGTGACTGTTAATCCATGTTCGGCTAATAATTTAGCGGTACCGCCAGTTGAGAGCAACTTCACATTCATGGCGACTAAGGCGCGCGCAAATTCGAGTAATCCGGTCTTGTCCGACACGGAAATCAATGCTTGTTTGATCATGGGGAAATTCCAGGCAAGTTCAGAGCAAATCGTGTTGCTGTAGTTTTTTGCGCAAGGTGTTTCTATTTATTCCCAGCATTTCTGCTGCGTGAGACTGGTTTCCTTCAGCCCGACTCATTACCGCTTCAAGCAGAGGCTTTTCTACGGTGGAGATCACCATCTCGTACATATTAGATGGTTCTTGTTCTCCCAAATCCCGAAAATATTTTTCGAGACTTTTCTTGACGACATCCTGAATATGCTCTTTGCTCATACTTTGTCTGGAAGAGTAATCGGTTCACGCGGCCAGCTTTTCAACAGCGGGGACGTATTGTAACCGTTCACCCAGGGCCAGTTGCGATTCGAAAAAATTATCGACCGCAGCCAGCTGAGTGTCACAATCTTCAATTAAGTTCATGCGCTGTCGAAAAATTTCGCCGCCGGGCAGATCGCGCACATACCAACCTATATGCTTACGCGCTGTACGCACACCCAAATACGATCCATAAAATTCATAATGCGCTTGCAAATGCGTAGCCATCAATTGCCGGACCTCTGCCACATAAGGCGCAGGTAATAACGTTGAGGTTGCCAAATAATGGGCTATCTCGCGAAATATCCATGGGCGGCCCTGCGCTGCACGACCTACCATCACAGCATCAGCGCCTGTTAATTGCAAAACACGTTTTGCTTTAAATGGAGTGTCAATATCGCCATTGGCAACAACGGGAAGTTTGCTGGCAGCCTTGACTGCGGCGATGGTGTCGTACTCGGCATCACCGGTATAGCCATCGGCACGTGTGCGACCATGCAGTGTGAGCATGGCGATACCGCTTTCTTGCGCAATGTGAGCAATCGTTAATGCATTTTTGCTTTGCCTGTCCCAGCCGGTACGAAATTTCAACGTCACAGGCACGTCCACTGCTTTCACTACCGCTTCTAACAGACGAGCAACCAGAGCTTCATCTCGCAGCAAGGCCGAGCCGCACCAATTATTGCAAACTTTTTTGACCGGGCAGCCCATGTTGATATCAATGATCTGTGCACCACGGTCTACATTAAAGCGCGCAGCATCGGCCAGCATTACAGGATCTGCGCCTGCAATCTGTACGGCTTTGGGTTCCATTTCACCTTCGTGATTAATACGACGTGCTGTTTTAACGCTCGCCATAACACGCGGATCGGAAGCGGCCATTTCAGATACGGCATAACCCGCCCCCAGTTCTTTGCACAGCTGGCGAAAAGGCCTGTCTGTCACACCCGCCATGGGTGCGACAAAAACATTGTTGCGAAGTTGATAGGGGCCGATATGCATAGACATCAATGGTGGGTGGTGCGGAGTTAGTACGTTATTTTATCTGTAGTGGCAAACCAACTACTACGCCGCAGGATGCGTGCGGTCGATTTCATCCAAACCATCTCTTTCAAGATGCGCAGCATCAGCCCATTGCAATATGGTGAATTTTTTTCCATCCCACTGCAGGCGATTGATCGCTGCATTAATAATGCCAAATTCGCGCTTTGCATCCACGGGCATACCCGTCGCCTCACGATAAAGACAATCAAGCACGCCACCATGAGTCAGTATCAGCATGCGTTGTGCTGGATGATTTTTTACGATGTTTGTCACCGCATTCACTGAACGCTGATGAAAATCATGCAGCGTCTCAGCTTCTCGCTCACCGGCTGGAAATCGCGCATGCAAATCACGGGCTTGCCAGAGCGCGAATTCTTGCGGAAATTGCTGCGCAACTTCTTTGTACATCAATCCTTCAAACACACCGTAACAACGCTCACGTAGTTGTTCATCAATGACTACTGGCATCTGGTGAACATCAGCCACGGCTTGGGCAGTAACTCTGGCACGCTGCAAATCGCTGGCATAAATCACGTCGAGCTTTTCTGAGGCTAATGCTGCACCTAGCGCCCTAGCCTGCCTCAGGCCTTCCGCATTTAATGGAATATCGATGTGGCCTTGCATGCGACGCGCGCGATTCCAATCAGTTTCACCGTGACGTACCAACAGTATTTCCATCAACAACTTTCAGAGGTGGGCGGTACTTGCAACCAAAAAGTTACCGGGCCATCGTTAATCAGCGATACCTTCATATCAGCACCAAATTGTCCTGTTGCCACTACAGGATGCAAAGCACGTGCACGCTCAACAACATAATCAAACAACTGACGAGCTAACGCCGGTGGCGCAGCAGGTGTAAAGGATGGGCGCGTGCCAGAACGTGTATCGGCAGCGAGTGTGAATTGCGGCACCAGCAGCAAACCACCGTTAACTTGAGCCAGATTTAAATTCATTTTGCCGTTGTCATCATAAAACACGCGATAAGCGAGTAATTTAGCCAACAATGCATCGGCTTCTTTTTGCGTGTCATTACGCTCAGCACATAAAAAAATGAGCAGGCCTTGATCGATACTGCCGACGATATCACCATCGACTCGCACCGAGGCTTCGGACACTCTTTGTAGCAACGCAATCAAGACAAAATCACACGTGCAAATTTACGCTTACCCACTTGCAGCACAAAACTACCCGCATCAACCTTCAAGCCCTTGTCACTAATCGTTACTCCGTCTATACGAACACCGCCTTGCTCGACCATGCGCAAAGCTTCAGACGATGAAGCACATAAATTCGCTTGCTTTAGTAATTGGCCTATACCGATGGGTGCACCGCTCAATGCTACTTCAGGAATGTCATCTGGAATACCACCGCGCGCACGGTGATCAAAATCTGCCAGTGCATCTTCCGCAGCCTGACGCGTATGGAAGCGTTCAACGATTTCTTGCGCCAATAGAACTTTGAAATCCCGAGGATTACGGCCTCCAGCAATTTCTTGTTTAAATTTTTCAATCTCAGTCATGGGGCGAAATGAGAGCAGTTCGTAGTATCGCCACATCATAACGTCAGAGATACTCATTACTTTGGCAAACATGGTGTTACCGGGTTCAGTAATACCGATGTAATTCCCTTTTGATTTGGACATTTTTTCTATGCCATCCAAACCCTCGAGTAAAGGCATGGTCAAGATGCACTGCTGCGACTGGCCATAATCTTTTTGCAGTTCGCGACCAACTAGTAAATTAAATTTTTGATCCGTCCCGCCAATTTCAAGGTCGGACTTCAGTGCCACAGAGTCATATCCTTGCATGAGCGGGTATAACAATTCATGCACTGAAATGGGTGTGCCAGCTTTAAAACGTTTAGAAAAATCTTCACGCTCTAAAATTCGCGCGACGGTGTAACGCGCTGACAGCTCTATCATTCCGCGTGCGCCTAGCTGATCGCACCATTCAGAGTTGTAACGGATTTCGGTACGTTGAGGATCTAGTACCAAACTGGCTTGAGCAAAATAAGTTTTTGCGTTTTCTGCGATTTGTTCGCGCGTCAGTGGCGGACGTGTGATGTTGCGACCGGAGGGATCACCTATCATTGAGGTGAAGTCGCCAATGAGAAAAATGACGGTGTGTCCTAAATCCTGCAACTGTCGCATCTTGATCAGAACGACGGTATGACCCAGATGCAAATCAGGCGCGGTGGGATCCAAGCCGAGCTTGATACGCAATGGCTTACCGGTTTTTTCTGAGACTGCCAATTTTTGCGCAAACTCTGATTCAATCAGTAATTCATCGACACCTCGCTTGATCAGATCCAGCGCATTGCGCACTCCCTCTGATAAAAGTGATGCGTTGGGTTCTGACGTTTGATTAGGGTTACTTGTCGGCACTACAGAAGGCTGGGGATTCATACGTGGTTACATCGTTATTGTTGCATTAATATTAATAAATTTATAGCTATTTGGACGGTGATGCATTTGCTATAATGCGCGCCTTGCCCCGAAGGGCTCTGACCAGTTCGGGAATTCGCCGATAACTGGCCAAAAACGACGGATTTTAGCGTAACAAATGAGCCCGACTGACAAATTCCCTATCTTATTGCGCCAGCTATTTTCTTTGTTGCGCACTACCCCCAGAAAAAAAATGTTTCCAGCAGCCGTTGGCCTATCGCTGATCGCTTTTGGAGCAGCGGGTGTGGCGCCACTTGCCCCCGATGCCGCTGACCTGCCTGTAACCGTCGTGGTTCAAGAGCTAGGAGCGCCTGATCTACGCAGCCAGATGCTGGCTGTAAACTCAGGTTCTGCCCCATTTGTGGCCGAAGAGCGCGTGCGCCCCGGCGATACTCTGGATGCCTTGCTGAACCGCCTTGGCGTAGAAGACCGCAGCGCGAGCTCGTTTATTCGTACTGACACTCAGGCACGCTCGCTGGCAACGCTGCGACCCGGCCGCCGCATACAAGCCAAGGTATCTGCTGATGGTAAATTGTTATCTGCCAGTACGCTACTTAACGATAACCGCGACGACATCAAACAGCTCGTCATAGAACGCAGCAATGAGGGTTTCACCGCCCGACAGGAACCGGTCAAGCTCGAACGTAGAATCGAGATGCGTTCAGGCGATATCCGATCCTCGTTGTTTGCTGCTACTGACGCTGCGCAAGTCCCTGATGCCGTCGCTATGCAAATTGTTGATATTTTTTCATCCGATATCGATTTTGCATCCGATCTGCGCCGTGGTGACCGCTTTCAGGTGATTTTCGAAACGCTGTGGCAGGTCGGTGAACCGGTGCATTCCGGACGCGTGCTCGCGGTGGAATTTTTAAATGATGGCAAACGTCATCAAGCGATTTGGTTTAACGAAGCCGACGCTGGCCAAGGTGGATATTTTGACGCTGAGGGCAAAGCACTTAAAAAAGCTTTTCTCAAATCCCCATTACAGTTTTCTCGTATTACATCCGGTTTCGCCATGCGCGCCCACCCTATTTCAGGCATGTGGAAACAGCACAAAGGCATTGATTTTGCGGCACCTGTCGGCACACCAATTCGGGCAACAGGCGATGGCCACATAGAATTTACAGGTAGCCATGGCGGCTACGGCAACATGGTAGTAATACAGCACAGCGGCAGTTACTCAACGGCCTATGCTCACATGAGCCATATCGCATCCGGCCTCAAGCGCGGTGCCCGTATTGCACAAGGTGATGTGATTGGTTATGTAGGTACTAGCGGCTGGTCTACTGGCCCGCACCTGCATTATGAATTCCGCGTTAACGACGCGGCTCGCGATCCTAATTCTATTGTCGTACAACAAACACAATCACTCGCTGGAACAGCACTGCAGCAATTCCATCATCAAGTGGCCGATATCAAGCACCGTTTCCGCCTACTATCTGCTGAAGTCACTCAACTCGCTGCGCGTTAATACAATCGTACCGACTTGTCACTTGCCGGACTAAGCCAATGTCTAAACACTTTTACATTGGCCTAATGTCGGGCACCAGTTTGGATGGCGTCGATGGCGTTTTAACGTCATTCGATGGCCCTCTAACTGCTTCGTACAGCGCATTCCCTGCAAATTTAAAACAATCGCTCTTGTCACTGCAATCGTCAGGTCCCGATGAAATTCATCGCGAGTCTGTAGCCGCTCAACAGCTCGCTCATTTATATGCGAAGTGTGTGCATGAATTACTAGCCTCGGCGAACATCAACAGCGATCAGATAAATGCCATTGGTGCGCATGGTCAAACCATACGACATCAACCTAGCCTGGGATATACCCGACAACTGAATCAACCAGCGCTACTGGCCGAATTAACGGGCATCGACGTGATCGCTGATTTTCGTAGCCGGGATATCGCGGCTGGTGGTCAGGGTGCGCCACTGGTGCCGGCATTTCATCAGGCCGTCTTTGGGCTGGCTGGCCATACACGCGTGGTAGTAAACATAGGTGGCATTAGTAATATCAGCATACTGAGTGCCGATGGCAGCGTGAGCGGTTTCGATACCGGCCCTGGCAATATCTTAATGGATGCATGGATACATCGTCACCAGGCAAAAGCCTACGATGTAAATGGCGTATGGGCTGCTACTGGCAGCGTTAATGATGCGCTGTTAGCACAGCTGATGAGCGAACCTTTTTTTGCTATGCCAGCACCAAAAAGTACTGGACGTGATTTATTTAATTTAGCCTGGCTACAGTCGCATCTAAACACTTACCCTGCACTTCGCCCCGAAGATGTGCAAGCTACTTTGGTGGCACTCACGACGAAAACAATCGCAGACGCCATTCAACGGCATACAGCAACGTGTGACGCAGTGTATGTGTGTGGTGGCGGTGCTTATAACTCTCAACTGATGCAATCGCTGCAAAAACAATTAGCGCTACCCGTAAACAGCACAGATGTGTTGGGCATATCACCATCGCATGTCGAGGCGCTGGCTTTTGCATGGCTTGCAAAACAATTTTGTGAACGCTTGCCAGGTAATCTGCCCGCTGTAACTGGTGCCAAGGGTGATCGTATTTTAGGCGCGTTGTATCCGGCCTGATTACTTCATCAAAAAAAATGGGCACAAAAAAAGCGCGGAAATCCGCGCTTTCTTTATTAATGGCCAGTTTTATGCAGAGAAGGAAGAACCACAACCGCATGTGGTTGTGGCATTCGGATTTTTAATTACGAATTGTGCGCCTTCCAGATCATCTTTGTAGTCAATCTCTGCGCCAACAAGATATTGGTAACTCATAGAATCAACTAAAAGTTGTACGCCATTTTTTAACATAGCCGTGTCGTCTTCGTTGACGATTTCGTCAAACGTGAAACCATACTGAAAACCTGAGCAGCCGCCGCCTTGGACAAAGACGCGCAGTTTGAGATCGGGATTACCTTCTTCTTCAATGAGCTGCGCCACTTTACTGGCTGCGCTCTCGGTGAAAATAATTGCTGCTGGCATTTCGGTCGGTGCGTTCATAGTGATGCTCCTGCAATCGTGAAACAAAGTTACGGAATTATAGCCTTAGGCTCATTTGAGTGCCGAAAAGGCAAAATCTACGTGAGCCCGCGTTTTAGTGACTGCATCAGGCTAATTTTAATTCGTGCGCCTCAGCTTTTATATCGCGGTTGGGAATGACATCATTTCCTGCGTCCGGACAAAGCTGACCTGTCACCGTAGCACCGGGCTGCATACTGAGTGACATGTAATGAATATCTCCGATTATGCGCGCTCTAGAGAGTAATTCAACCCTGCCGTTGATATGGAGATTTCCCTCTACCAGCCCATCAATCATTACATCGCCAGCCCACACCCCGCCACTGATACGTCCTGAGCGTCCTAGCACCAGATACGCATGCCCTGAAACATCGTCTTGTGCGCATCCTTTTACATGCCCTTTGACATGCCCATCTATCCTGAGACCACCCTGAAACAGCAAATCACCCTCAATTTGGCATACCGCTGCAATCAGGGTATCGATACCGCGCAACGCATATTTGTCTGCCATGCATCTCCCACATCCCACAGTTGAACTAAGCGTTTGAGCTTAGCCGCTTTAGCGCGAGGGACTTTGGGAATTCGCACTCATCAGGGCAGTATGGGCACCTGTCGCAAGCCTGTTGTTTCATCTAAACCAAACATGAGATTCATGCACTGCACACCCTGACCGGCTGCGCCTTTAACCAGATTATCTTCAACCACCAGAATAACCAATAAATCGCCACCCGCTGGTCTATGCACCGCAAGCCTGAGCATGTTGGAAGCCCTTACCGAGCGGGTTTCCGGATGACTACCTGCTGGCATGACATCCACGAAAGGAGAGTCGCGATAATGCGTTTCATACATCGCCTGAAAATCGAGCTCACGCGCTTCGGGCAATAACGTAGCGTAAAGCGTTGAATGTATGCCGCGTATCATGGGCACCAAGTGAGGCACAAACGTGAGGCCTACAGGACGTCCTGAAATAGCCTCAAGGCCCTGCACTGTTTCTGGCAGATGGCGATGACCTTTGACGCTATATGCTTTGAAATTGTCGGCAGCTTCGGCCAACAGCGTATGTACTTCTGCTTTGCGTCCTGCACCCGATACGCCTGATTTGCAATCAGCAATTAATGTGGATTCATTCACTAAAGGTTTACCCTGACTCAGCAAAGGTGCATAACCTAATTGCATCGACGTTGGGTAACACCCTGGCAGGCCAATGACTCGCGCAGAACGTATCGCATCGCGATTAACTTCGGGTAAACCATAAACAGCTTCGGACAAAATATCAGGGCAGCTATGTGGCATGCCATACCACTGCTCAAATACGGCCGTGTCTTTAATTCGAAAATCCGCTGCGAGATCAATTACCTTGACACCGGCAGCGAGTAATTCGCGCGCTTGCGCCATTGCCACACCGTGGGGCGTGGCAAAGAAAACGACATCGCATTCATCAAGTCGTGCTTTTTCAGGTGCAGAAAATGCTAACGATACATAGCCGCGTAGTGATGGAAACATCTCGGCCACTGGCATGCCATCTTCTTTGCGCGATGTAATGGCTACCAACTCGGCCTGTGGATGTGCGGCCAAAATTCGGAGTAACTCTACGCCTGTGTAACCAGTACCACCCACAATTCCTATCTTGATCATTCACACTCTCCTTGCAGCCGCTGCGATGATGCCGCATGAATAAATGAAGCTGAAAAAAAACCGTCGGGCACCAACCCGACGGCTTCTGTTTGCTGATGAAGCGAGGGCTTAACGCTTGGAGAATTGCTTTGCGCGACGCGCCTTGCGCAAACCAACTTTTTTACGCTCAACTTCACGTGCATCGCGAGTAACAAACCCAGCCTTAGACAACTCAGGCTTCAAGGTTGCGTCGTAATCAATCAACGCACGAGTAATACCATGACGTACTGCACCCGCCTGGCCTGACTCGCCACCACCATGAACATTGACCATGATGTCAAACCGCTCAAGATTGTTAGTGAGTTCTAATGGCTGACGAATCACCATCAAACCTGTTTCGCGAGAAAAATACTCAGCTGCTGCTTTACCATTAACAGTGATCTTGCCACTGCCAGTCTTGATAAATACGCGGGCCACTGCACTCTTGCGACGGCCGGTTCCGTAGTTGTAGTTACCGATCATGTCTGTTCCTTAGATTTCGAGTGCCGTGGGTTGCTGGGCGCTGTGCGGGTGATTGCCATCGGCATATACCTTCAGCTTTTTGATCATTGCATAGCCGAGTGGGCCTTTGGGCAGCATGCCCTTGACAGCCTTCTCTAGCGCACGGCCTGGGTGCTTGCTTTGCATGTCGCGAAAATTCGTTTCGTAAATACCGCCTGGATAACCGGTATGGCGGAAATACTTTTTGTCGGTCGCTTTTGCGCCCGTAACACGTAATTTACCGGCATTGACTATGACAATGTAGTCGCCAGTATCGACGTGGGGTGTGAACTCAGGCTTGTGTTTACCACGCAGTCGGCGCGCCACTTCGCTGGCG
>CAYUDI010000048.1:0-15119 GCA_964443585.1 uncultured Bifidobacterium sp. | reverse complement strand
CGGTTAAATGCGACTGCTAATCCTGCATACACAGCAAAAGATACGCCGACAAAATTTGAGGATGCCAGTTCGTATAATAATTTTTATGAATTCGGCATGGATAAAAGTGATCCGGCGATGTATGCAGGAACACTAAAAACTCGTCCATGGACTGTAAAAATTGATGGCGAAGTAAAGAAGCCGCAGACACTGGATATTGATGCGCTGATGAAGCTGGCTCCTTTAGAAGAGCGCTTGTACAGACTCCGTTGCGTTGAAGGCTGGTCCATGGCTATTCCCTGGATAGGTTATTCCCTGTCTGAGTTGATTCGAAAGCTGGAACCCACAGGTAATGCCAAATTCATAGAATTTACCTCGCTTGCTGATCCGGCTCAGATGAGAGGTGTGGGTAGCCGTGTGCTCGACTGGCCGTATGTGGAGGCCTTGCGCATAGACGAAGCAAATCATCCGCTGGCTATGCTGTGTGTGGGCATGTACGGCCAGACTTTACTAAACCAAAACGGCGCTCCGGCGCGGTTGGTCGTGCCTTGGAAATACGGATTTAAATCAGCTAAATCGATAGTACGTATACGCTTTACAGAACACCAACCCAAAACGGCGTGGAATAAAACAGCGCCGGAAGAATACGGCTTTTATTCAAATGTGAATCCGGACGTCGCTCATCCTCGCTGGTCGCAGGCAACAGAACGTCGTATAGGCGAGGATGGTTTATTTAACCGTAAACGCAAAACACTGATGTTCAACGGTTACCCTGAAGTCGCATCACTTTACTCGGGTATGGATTTGAAAAAATTCTTCTAACTGAAAATGGCTGATGCGTAACCTGACGTCCGCTCACATTAGGTTAGTAAAACTCACGCTATTTCTGACCTTTTTACTGCCGTTGATACGAATTATTTTTCGTGGGTTCGAAGGTAATCTCGGGGCTAACCCTCTTGAATTCATTACTCGGGCTACAGGTGATTGGACAATTTATTTTCTCTGTCTGACTTTGTGCATTAGCCCTTTTCGTCGTCTGACAGGTTGGCATTGGTTACTGCGCTTGCGGCGCTTATTTGGCTTGTATGTTTTTTTCTATGCAGCGCTGCATTTCGTGTGTTTTCTCTGGTTCGATCATTTTTTTGATGTGGAAGCCATGTTGCAAGACATACTCAAAAGACCTTTTATCGCCTTAGGCTTTTGTGCATTTGTTTTGTTGTTGCCATTGGCCGCTACCAGCACGGATCAGATGATGCGCCGGTTAGGTCGCTGGTGGGGTAAGCTACACCAGCTAGTGTATGGCGTAGCTGTACTGGCCGTTCTGCATTTTTGGTGGATGCGATCAGGAAAAAATAATCTACTTGAACCTATGATCATCGCTGGTGTGATGCTGATGCTATTGGGCATGCGTCTGGTATTTTATTGGCGAGCCCGAAGAGCTACTTGTGGAGCGCAGTAGCTGTGGTTAGATGTTTTCCAGGGCAAATAGATCAGACGATTTTTCTCTTTTACGTATCAGTCGAAATTGATCACCGTCGACCAGCACTTCTGCAGCACGGCCGCGTGTGTTGTAGTTTGATGCCATCGTCATACCATACGCACCAGCCGACATGATTGCAAGTAAATCGCCGGGTTCGATCGCTAACGAGCGATCACGCGCGAGCCAGTCACCGGATTCGCAGACGGGCCCAACGACGTCATAGACTTTGGCTTGTTCAGTTCTTTCGTTGACTGTTTTCACGCCATGCCATGCTTCATACATGGCAGGACGCATCAAGTCGTTCATGGCGGCATCCACGACAGCGAAATTTTTATTACCGCCGTGCTTTAGGTAATGAACTTCAGTAAGCAGTACACCTGCATTACCTACTATCGAGCGCCCCGGCTCAAACAACACAGTAATAGGTTTTCCACTATGGCGCGCAGCACGCCAGCTATCAATACGTGTAAACAGGCGTGATAAATAGTCGCCGACAGCGACGGGGAGTTCTTGATCGTAGGTGATGCCTATGCCACCGCCTATGTCTAAGTGATGCAGATCGATACCGATATCCTGCAGTTGATCAACCAGCTCTATGACTTTATCTAAAGCTTCAAGTAAAGGTGCATCATCTAAGAGTTGCGAGCCTATATGACAATCAATACCAGTGACATCAAGTTGTGGCAAAGACGCTGCGACGCGGTAAGTTGGGATGGCATCTTCAAAAGCGATACCGAATTTATTTTCTTTTAGTCCGGTAGAAATATAGGGATGCGTTTTAGGATCAACGTCTGGATTAACGCGTAGTGATACACGCGCCCGTTTACCTATACTGGCAGCGACTTCGTTGAGTCTGTGCAGCTCAGGAATCGATTCGACGTTAAAGCATAGGATGTCATGGGTTAGTGCCAGGCGCATTTCATCGCGAGATTTACCCACACCTGAAAAAATAACTTTTTTCGCATCACCGCCTGCGGCGATCACTCGCTCTAACTCGCCACCAGAAACAATATCAAAGCCTGACCCCAGTTTGCTTAACAGATTAAGAACGGCCAGATTCGAATTGGATTTAACGGAGTAACAAACAAGAGCACCCTGTTGGCCTCTACCATGCATCTGACATGCGCTTGCGTACGATAGAAAGTTTTCAGTCAAACTGGCACGCGAATAGACGTAGGTCGGAGTGCCGAACTCAGCAGCTATGCGTTCGAGCGCCGTTTGTTCGGCATGTAATTTGCCGTTTACATAGGTAAAGTGAGACATGATGGCGGCTAGCGGGATGGAGACGAGGAGTCAGTATTGCCTGCGTCTGGTGATGGTTGATTTTTTGGTGGAACTCTGTCGGGCAGATACAAAGCCCCGGTTTGACCGCAGGCACTCATACCCGCCATCATAAAGGCCGCTAGAATCATGCGCAAAGTAGTCATAAATTTAAAAAACTAGAGATCAAAACGGCACCCTGTCCATTTAGCCCAGAATACCAAAGTAAGCCTGGAAGACTGCGACGAGCTGACTAATGTAACTAACCAGTGCGTAGCCCTGAACCAAGGGTTGAATATCGGGTTTATTGATTTAACAAGAATTAATGAAAGTGAGTGTAGCATGACCGAATCAGAGTTTCTGACCGTGGCTGAAGCTGAGCTAGACCAAATTGAGCTCCGACTGGAACGCGCAGCGGATACGGCAGACATAGACATAGAATGCAGCCGCAATGGCAATTTGCTAGAAATTGAATTTATAGATACGGGCTCGAAAATCATAGTCAACACCCAGGCACCGATGCAGGAAATTTGGGTTGCTGCACGATCAGGAGGGTTTCACTACCGTTATAAAGCAGGGCAGTGGTTAGATACGCGCGATGGCTCTGAGCTGTACTCGGCGATGTCATTACTTGTTACTTTGCAAGCGGGAGGCGAAGTTACGCTTTAACCGCTGATACCAAGAGTAAGGGTAATTAGAGTCAGAACAATTCGCTCTTTTGCCCTTCTTCTGATTTTTCAGACGGAGGCTTGGTTTCGGATGGCGGAGTAATGCCTAGCGATCCAATACCGCCATTCTCTGAATATTCCGTATACACAAAATCACCGCCGACCGTTGTAATACCCGTGGGTACTTCTCGCTCCGAGGCAGAGTATCCCGGAAGCGCTTTTTGCATATAACCTATCCAGATGGGTAGTGCCAGCCCGCCGCCAGTTTCGCGGTTTCCTAAATTTTTAGGCTTATCAAAACCTATCCACGCCACACCAACTAACTTGGGGTGATAGCCAGCGAACCATGCATCAATCGAATCGTTGGTTGTTCCAGTTTTACCCGCAATATCAGCACGTTTTAATGATAGTGCCCGCGTAGCCGTACCATGTTTAATAACGTCCTTAAGCATGCTATCGACTAAAAATGCGTTACGCGCATCGATCACTCGAAGATTTTCATCACCTGCTTTTTCGGGGGTGACTTGAAATAGCGTCTTGCCATTGTTGTCGGTGATCTTGGATATCAAGTAAGGATTAATTTTGTACCCGCCATTTGCAAACACGGCATAAGCTCCCGCTAATTGCAGCGGAGTTACGGCACCTGCACCCAATGCCAAGGTCAGATACGGTGGATTTTTTTCTGGATCAAAACCAAATCGAGTGACGTATTCCTGCGCATAGGCCGGACCTATGCGATCGAGTATACGAATAGAAATCATATTCTTTGATTTAGACAGGCCTTTTCGCATCGACATCGGGCCTTCATACTTGTTATCGTAATTCTTAGGTTCCCACGTTTGGCTACCTGTCTGCGAGGCATCGAAGGTAATCGGCGCATCATTGATAACAGTACCCGGTGAGAGTCCCTTCTCCAGTGAAGCCGAATAAATAAACGGTTTAAAGGATGAGCCTGGTTGGCGCCACGCTTGCGTTACGTGATTGAATTTATTACGGTTGAAGTCAAAACCGCCGATCAGTGCACGAATGGCGCCATCTTCAGTACTTGCGGAAACAAAAGCCGATTCCACTTCAGGCAGCTGAATGATTGTCCAGCCACTGCCTTCTTGCATGACGCGAATAATTGCGCCACGACGAATACGCCGATTGGCCGGAGTTTTATCTGTCAGGGCACTGGCGGCAAGACCCAAGCCTGTATCTTGAATTGCGATTTCTTCACCCGAGGCGAGTAATGCCCGGACCGTCTTGGGTGATGCTGCCAAAACTACAGCTGCAACTATGCCATCGCTGTCCGGATGTTCTGCCAGTTCGGACTCGATTGATGCCTCTGCTTCGCCTTTGTCAGCGGGTATATCCATGTAGCCCTCAGGCCCACGGTAAGCCTGACGTTTTTCATAGTCCAGCACGCCACGGCGCAAAGCCAGATAAGCGGCATCCTGGTCAGCCTTAGTAATAGTGGTAAACACATTCAGACCGCGTGTGTAGGTTTCTTCTTTGAACTGGTCGTACACCATTTGCCTGGCCATCTCCGCCACATACTCTGCGTGCACTCCGAACTCATTGCTATCCATTTTGATTTTGAGCTGCTCATCGCGCGCTTGTTCGTATTGCGGCGTTGTGATGTAGCCCAGATCGTGCATGCGCTGCAATATGTATTGCTGACGTGCTCTGGCCCGCTTGGGATTAACTACCGGATTGTTGGCAGACGGTGCTTTGGGTAGGCCAGCCAGCATGGCGGCTTCGGCGATAGTTATTTCATGTAATTTTTTTCCAAAATAAATCTGTGCTGCGGAGGCAAAGCCGTAGGAGCGCTGCCCCAGATAAATCTGGTTCATGTAGAGCTCGAGAATTTGATCTTTGGTCAGATTTTTTTCTATTTTCCAAGCTAACAGTACTTCATAAAGCTTTCGTTTTATGGTCTGTTCGCTTGACAGAAAAAAGTTACGAGCAACTTGCTGTGTAATGGTGGAAGCCCCCTGTCGGCTGCCGCCCATGGCGTTATGAATGGCTGCTCTCAGTATGCCCCAATAGTCGACGCCACCATGTTCATAAAAACGGTCATCTTCTATGGCCAGCACGGCCTGTTTCATAACTTTTGGTATGTCTTTATAGCGAACCAGGCTGCGACGCTCCTCGCCAAACTCGCCAATGAGCATGTTATCGGCAGAAAACACCCTAAGGGGCATCTTAGGTTGGTAAGTGGCTAGCGAATCGATATCGGGCAGATTCGGGTAGGCCATCATCATCATGAAACTGACCAGTAACACGCCTATGACAGCAAGGCCAGTGAGTATTCCTAAAATACTCAATGCCAGCTTTACTGGCGCTGGTAGGCGATCCCGACTTGGGGCTGCGGGTTCATTTCCCTGCGGAGCATTTGAATTCATGCGGGAATAAAAAAGAAAGCGCTATTGCACTTGGTGGTTCTCATTATAGCGGCTCAACACCCTATTTTCGTTTGCTGCCAGCGGGGGATCTGGGGTTATCCGTATTTATTCGATTTTTATGGCGAGCCAGCGAAGCTGCGCTACGCGGGGTCAAGTGCATCATGGAGTAGGTATCCACGTTGGGGTGAGCTGTATTGCAGTATTGCGTCAGGATTTGACAACGTCAATGCCGCTTTGCTTTACAGCTAAAAAAAGAGCTTGTTAGCATCCTTAACAATTTTTAAAAATGCAACGAGTGCGCTGGAAAGAACAGTTTGAGTATTGTGAAATTAATGCGTTTTTTTAGGCAAAGAGCATCGCCTTTGCTAGGAGTGGATATCAGCGCTTCTGCCATACGCATTATCGAACTCGCTCGTTCTGCTAACGGATGGCATGTAGCTCATTTCGCCATCCATGATTTGCCGCGAAATACTATCCGCGAGGGTGCCATTGTTCAGGCGGACCTGGTAATAGAGGGCTTACGCGATGCGTTGCAAAAGTCGGGAACCAAGTTGCGCGAGGCTGCGATGGCTCTACCTTCGAGTTTAGTCATTCGAAAAATTATTAGCTTACCCAGTGATTTATCTGAAGACGAACTTGAGCTGCAAATTGAAGTAGAAGCTGAACAAACTCTACCTTTTCCTACGCATGAGTTAAACCTGGATTTTGGTATTACGGGTATTTCGACTGCCAGCCCCAGCCATGTCGATGTTATGTTGGTGGCTACTAAAAAAGAAACCATAGCAGAGCGGCAGGCAATTGCAGAAGCTGCAGGTATTAGGCCACTGATTATTGATATTGAATCTCAGGCACTAATTACCACATTAATTTCATCAGATTCTGCAAATGAATCAACTGCATCGCACGCCCGAGCTATTTTACAAATTGGGCGAGATTCAAGTTATTTTTTTATCGCGAATCACCAAACAACAATATTTGAACATGAGTTAGATATTAGCTATCAGCGCTTAAATAAAGAAATCGAGCGTAATCCAGAGCAATCCTTGGCTGTAGCAGAAGTTTTTTGCGCAGCAGTCTGTCAAGAATTTAAGCGAGCATTACAGCTTTATTCAACCAATTCACAGTATGTGCCTATCGATAAATTTTTTCTTTCAGGGCCGGAGAAAAGTTTATATCGTTTACCGTCGATGATGAAAGAACAGTTATCCATCACTGCAGTGTTTGCTAACCCATTCGCAATAATGAAATTTACATCAGATATGGATAAATCAATACTGCAAAAAGAAGCATCGGCATGGTTAGTTGCCTGCGGCCTTGCGATGCGTGACAGAGTTTTATGATGAGATTTAACTTCCTTCCCTGGCGTGAAGAAAAGCGACAGCAGAAAAAAGCTATTTTCAATCAGCTGGTGTTATTGCAAATAATTTTAGGCCTTAGTATTGTGGTTTTTATTTGGATTTTTAATGATAAAAAATTAAAACTACAATATGAAAGAAATTTATTCCTCCAGTCAGAAATAAAAATACTTGATTCAAAAATTATAGAGATTAGTAATCTCCAAAAAGAAATCGATAAACTGCAGGCGCATCAGCGCGCAGTAGAAAAGCTTCAAATAAATAGAAATCGTCCGGTGTACTTGTTGAGTTTATTAACAGAACAAGTTCCAGCGGGTGTCATGCTCAAATCATTAAAGCAAGGTGATCAAATTATCTTATCGGGATACGCTTTGTCGAATGCGCGCGTTTCCGAATTTATTCATAACTTAAGTCAACCGTCTGATCAGATTGGATTAGGTCCGCCTGAATTAATCGAAATTAAATCAGCCAGCTACGGATCCGGAAAAGAAACTAGAAAACTATTTGACTTTACGCTGGCCTTGCCGGTCTTGACTGACTAATGCTCCAGATGATGCGTCACGATTTAAACACGACTATCGCGCAGTCTGTGCAGAGATGGACTGAGCAATTCAAAACACTGCAGGGACGGCACCCTGGTTTGTGGCCTGTAGTTCCGCGAGTCATGGCCCTCTTAATCATAGCGATGAGCGTGATAGCGGGTGGTGCTTGGGTAGCTTGGCTAGAGCAGTGGGAAACCCTTACGCAGGCTCGCATAGAAGAAGACAGATTGCGACAATCATTTAGGAAAAAAGTAGGCCAGGCACAAAATCTTGAAGCTCTCAGACAGCAAAAAAATGCTGTGTCAGTCAGAGTAGATTTATTGAGTCGGCAATTGCCAAATAAGTCAGAGATGGATGCGCTGCTGTCAGAAATTAATCAGGCTGGTGCCGGGCGCGGATTGCAGTTTGAATTATTTAAGCCCGGACAAATTCAGTTGCAAGCGCATTATGCCGAGCTTCCAATTGACATCAGGCTAAGTGGTAATTATCACGCCTTTGCTGGTTTTGTTAGTGATGTCGCTAATTTTTCACGAGTGGTAACTATCGATCGTTTAGTTATTAGTCAACAAAAAGATGGGGTGCAGGTATTTGACGCAATCATGCATGCTTATCGTTACCTTGATAAAGAAGAGCTTGGTCTCCAAACAAAGCAAACTTCAGGTAAGCAAAAAAATAAGCCAGCTAACAACCTGAATTAATTAGACAAGCATAGGATGCTCTTTTTTAAAACTCATGAACAAGTTTTTACGTACTTTTAGCTTGTTATTAATAGCGCTGCTTACTGGTTGTAATCCATCAGAGGATGAGAGTCTCGTTGCATGGGTAGCGAGCGTACGTCGTACAGTTCATGCCAATTCTGTGAGCATTCCACCGCCACTTATTATTACTCCAGCCATTTATGAATCGTATGGCCGAACTGATCCCTTCGATGCATCCAAGATTTCGTTGTTATTGGATATTTCTGCAGACAAGGGCATACGGCCTGATTTGAAACGAGCACGCGAGCCACTTGAATCGTATCCACTGGATCAGTTTCGTATGGTGGGCAGTCTTAGTCGGCAAGGACAGGGCGTAGCCTTGCTGGAAGTAGGAAAAATATTGCATCAAGTCCGCAGAGGTGATCATCTTGGCCAAGACTTGGGCGAAGTAATCAGTATTAAAGACGGCGTTATTGATATCGAAGAAACAGTGTTGGAGACGAATGGCACTTGGGTAAAACGACGTGTGCAGCTAACGATACGGGAGACGAAATGAGTACGTGGCGCACGGATGTGGTGATGGCTAAGGTAGCATTTTTATGCCTTACATTTTTGATGAATTTAGCTTGGTCTATCGAGAAAGATAATGCGAGCCAGGTAGCTACGAATGCAAATGCAATTACTGCGATAGATTTATCGCGTCAGGGTAATCAGCAGCGTCTTCATATCAGTTTAAAGCAACTACCGTCTGCCGCACCCACGACTTTTATAACCCAAAATCCGCCTCGACTAGTAGTGGACTTTCCCTCAACGATAAATGCGACTGGACAGACCCGTCGTGTTCTAGACAGCGGCGATATACGTCATATTGACATTATTCAGGTAGCTGATCGAACGCGGCTAGTCGTTTTCTTAAAACGTCCGCTAGCTTTTTCAAGCCATATTCAAAACCAGCAATTCTTAGTGAGCTTGTTTGAACCGGGTAGCTCATCTTCGATTGTGCATAAAGATAATTCATCAGCAGCTAGTATTCTTGCCGCAGAAAAAAATATCATACTTGATATTGATTTTCGACGTGGTAGTAACGATACGGGACGCATCATTATCGATTTGGCGAAAACTCAATCGGCTATCGATGTGCGTAGGCAAGGGCAAACAGTAGTAATCGATTTCATGAAAACTAGTCTTCCCGATGTGTTGCGCAGGCGGCTAGACGTTAAAGATTTTGGAACACCGGTACAGATTGTGACGGCGAGTACGCAATCGGATATGGTGCGCATGGTGATAGAACCCTCTGGACTTTGGGAGCATATGGCATGGCAGACTGACAGGCGCCTGATCGTTGAGGTGCGTCCGGTAAAAAACGAACTGGGAAAATCCACTTCAAGTGGACGTGGCTACCGAGGCGAAAAATTGTCACTTAATTTTCAAAACATAGAAGTACGTGCATTACTGCAGGTAATCGCAGACTTTACTGGGCTAAATGTAGTCGCTAGCGATAGCGTGAGTGGTCAACTAACCCTGCGATTGAAAGATGTCCCATGGGATCAGGCCCTCGACATTGTGATGCAGGCCAGGGGACTGGATATGCGCAGAAATGGTAACGTACTTTGGATCGCTCCCAAAGATGAGTTATTAACCAAAGAGCGGCTCGAGCTAGAACAGCGAGCACAAATTTCTGAGCTGGAGCCGTTAGTAACAGAAACTTTTCAACTAAATTATCAGAAGGCTGATGCGTTTCGTCAGGTGTTCGGGCTTGATGGGCAAGTAGGCCGCGGCAGCATACTGTCGCGGCGTGGTAGTGCATCTTCTGAGCCGCGTACAAACAAATTGTTTATTACGGATACCCCAAGTCGTTTAGATGAAGTACGCAAATTAATACTGCTTACCGATGTACCGACGCGTCAAGTGATGATAGAAGCGCGCATCGTTGAAGCAGATGATAAGTTCAGCAAAAACCTGGGCGCAAAACTAGGGTTTACTGACCTTAACTCAGCGGCTGGTGGGTCTCAGGGAATCAACTTGCCAGGTTCAAGCCGTTTGTCAGTTGCTGGGAATTATGCGGGTGTGGGAGAGCGGACAGGGCAAATTACCGCGGGCGCAGGAACCTACGTACCCAATTCGCAGTTTGTGAGTCTTCCTGCTGCGTCCATTAATGGCGCTGCCCCGGGTAGCCTGGCGGTCAGCTTATTTTCAGCGGGTGCCAATCGCTTTCTCAATCTCGAACTGTCGGCACTAGAAGCCGAGGGAAAGGGGAAAATTATATCCAGCCCACGTGTGGTGACTGCTGATCAGCAAGCTGCCATTATCGAACAGGGTGAGGAAATACCGTATCAGCAAGCAACCAGTAGCGGGGCTACTTCCATACAATTTAAAAAAGCTAACTTAAAATTAGAAGTGACGCCTCAAATTACGCCTGACGGTAATATTATTCTCATGGTTGATGTTGCTAAGGATTCGCGTGGCGTTGCTGTTGGTTCTAGCTTTGCTATTAACACCAAGCACGTGAAAACGAATGTTCAAGTTGAAAATGGAGGCACAGTAGTTTTGGGCGGTATCTTTACCCAAACAGAAATAGACGGTTTAACCAAAGTCCCCTTTTTTGGTGATATCCCTTTACTAGGGCATCTATTCCGTAGCACCACCAAAACCCGCGATCGTACTGAATTACTCATTTTCATAACACCGCACGTAGTCGCAGAATCCCTGGTCGAAAAATAATTTCTATAGCGTGAGTAGTTTCCCAGCGCAGGCTACTGCGCGGGTGCGAATGAAGTAAACTGTCGTTTTTCTTGCGGGAATCTTCGGCGACATATCCTCGCTGCAGCCAAGCATGTTGAATTCGACTACTAATATCTTTCTTGTTGGTTTAATGGGTTCGGGCAAGACGACCATAGGCCGTGCTTTGGCGAAGCGTCTCAATAAGCGCTTTGTCGATGCCGACCATGAAATCGAGGCTCGTACGGGCGCGTCGATACCCTGGATTTTTGAGATAGAGGGTGAAGCAAGCTTTCGCCAGCGTGAAGCCGACGTTATTCGCGACCTCACAGCACAAGATGGCATTGTGTTGGCCACAGGCGGTGGAGCAGTGCTCAATGAAGAAAGCCGCAAGTTTTTGAAAGAACGCGGAACCGTTGTCTATCTTCGTGCTTCGGTAAACAGTATTCTTCAACGAACTAGTCATGATCGTAACCGTCCGTTATTGCAGACCGATGATCCTAGAGCACGTATAGAAGAACTTTCTTTGCAACGTGCTCCACTCTATCAAGAAGTGGCTCATATCATTATCGAGACGGGTCGTCCGAACGTCCAGTCAGTAGTTCAGAGCATACTTAGTCAGCTACCCAGTTATTTTGAGGTACTTCCCTCAGAAAATCAGGCTCAACCGAAAAATGAAAGTCCGGTGGATCAGCCATGAAGCTCATACCTAAAATATTTGCCGAGCTAACGGTCGATTTAGGGGAGCGTAGTTACCCCATAGTGATAGGCAAGCACTTGCTTGAAGTAGCCGAGTTTGCGCGTTACATCCCCGGGCCGAGGGTGGCTATTGTGACCAACACCATCGTAGCCCCGCTGTATCTGGAGCGTCTGACTCACATGCTCACTGCCGCAGGTAAGCAGTGCATACCTATCGTTTTACCTGATGGTGAAGAAGAAAAAAACGTCGATAACCTCATGCATGTATTGGATGTGCTGCTACAAAACAGATGTGATCGTAAGACCACATTGTTAGCGCTAGGTGGCGGTGTTATTGGTGATCTCACTGGCTTTGCTGCGGCAACGTATATGCGAGGTGTGCCGTTTGTTCAGATACCTACGACCTTGCTAGCTCAAGTGGATTCGTCAGTTGGCGGTAAAACAGCCATCAATCGTCCTCTTGGTAAGAATATGGTGGGCGCGTTTTACCAGCCCCAGTCGGTTATTGCAGATACCTCGACTCTCATCTCCTTACCTGCGCGTGAGCTCTCAGCGGGTTTGGCAGAAGTTATCAAGCATGGTGCCATTATCGATGCGGAGTTTTTTAGCTGGCTGGAAAAGAACATAGCCCAACTGATGGCGCGTGATGATCAGGCCTTAGCGCATGTCATACAGCGATCGTGTGAAATCAAATCTGAGGTTGTTCGACAAGATGAGCGTGAGACAGGATTGCGCGCTATTTTAAATTTTGGTCATACCTTTGGTCATGCGATTGAAGCAGGCTTAGGTTATGGCGAGTGGCTACATGGTGAGGCAGTCGGCTGCGGTATGGTAATGGCAGCTGATTTATCTGTACGTATGGGCTACTTGGATGCAGTTGATCGCGATCGACTTGTCGCTCTGATTAAACAAGCAGGTTTACCTACTGTTGCACCAAATCTTGGTAACGATAGATGGCTAGAGCTGATGGAGGTTGATAAGAAAAACGAAGGTGGCAAGATTAAATTCATTCTTCTCAAGCCGCTAGGTCACGCGGTCATTACACAGGCCCCTGCAGACTTACTTGAGGCCACACTGTCTTCGTGTGTGCAGCACTGACATGATGCCTGAATTCGAAGCCCACCTTGCGCCCTACGCTGCGCTGGCATTTAGCTCACCAGGCCGTCAATTTTCAGAGCTCACGCCGCCTACGCGCAGTGAGTTTCAGCGCGATCGTGATCGCATTATTCATTCAGCCGCATTCAGACGACTGGAATACAAGACGCAAGTATTTGTAAATCATGAAGGTGATTTATTCAGAACGCGCCTAACGCACAGTATTGAAGTCGCTCAGATTGCACGCTCAGTCGCACGAAATTTACGTCTGAATGAAGATTTGGTTGAGGCTATTTCGCTTGCGCATGATCTTGGGCATACGCCTTTTGGACACGCAGGTCAGGATGCACTCAACGCCTGTATGAAAAATTACGGCGGGTTTGAGCATAATCTGCAGAGTCTCAGAGTAGTTGATTCATTGGAGCAGCGTTACGGTGCTTTCGATGGTTTAAATCTGATGTTTGAAACCCGCGAGGGCGTACTTAAACACTGCTCACTAAGTAATGCACAACAGTTAGGCGATATAGGGCGTCGGTTTATTGATCGCAAGCAGCCCTCGCTGGAAGCACAGCTGACTAATCTGGCCGATGAAATCGCCTATAACAATCATGACATTGACGATGGTTTGCGCTCGGGCTTGTTAACTACGGATCAGCTTAATGAAGTGTCGCTTTACGCGCGCTACCGCCATGAAGCAGAAACCGAATTTCCAGGCATTAGCGGGCGGCGAGCTATTAATGAAACGGTTAGGCGCATGATCAATGCATTGGTCGATGATCTGATTCAACAATCGCGCGCCAATATTCGTCATGCAGAAGTAAAAACTATAGATGATGTTCGTAACGCGCCACCCTTGATCGCATTTTCAGAAGCAATGAAAACAGAGGCTCAGGAGCTCAAGCGATTTTTACGTACGAATCTGTATCACCACTATCAGGTCAATCGCATGACCAGCAAGGCGCGCAGGATAGTGACTGATTTATTTGATATTTTTACTGCCGGCCCTGAATTGCTTCCTTTGGATTATCAGACATCGGGTGGTGATCTTGATGCACAGGCTAGAAAAGTTGCCGACTACATTGCGGGTATGACAGACAGGTATGCTATGCGCGAGTATCGTCGTCTGTTTGCTGTGGACGAAATCTGATACCAACAAAGCTTCGCACAGTGTGTGGAAGTCATGAGAATTCTTACTTCAAGTCGCGCAGCGGATGTGCGTAATCTGGCCAAGCAGAGTTGAAAAAATTTTCTACCATCTCAGGCGTTACTTCTTCCAGCGTTGCAGGATTCCATTTTGGTGAGTGATCCTTGTCTATCGCCAGCGCGCGAACTCCCTCGATAACTTCACCGTGCTCAAAGCAGCGTCTGACCATGGTTCTTTCCATGCGCAGGCAGTCTGCTATATCAAGAGATGCCGAACGTCGAAGTTGAGTTAGCGTCACGCTCATCATCAGGGGTGATTTCTTGGTCATGCTCTGCAATGCTTTGGTCGCAAAATCATTCGTGTCAGTCGCTAGAGAACTCATTATGGCAGGCACGGAATCTAGTGAGAAATGATGTTCTATAGCCTCCCGCGCTTTAGCCAATCGAGAATCGGACGGATTGGCTAGGTCTGCAAAGGGCGCAGCAAAGCTGCGCACAGCTTCGCGCAGATCACCCTTTGCTTCTGCAACCATGGCATGCAAGGTAGGTAATTCGGACGAGGGTAGGTAAACATCCGCTAATCCGGCATACAACGCATCAGCGGCATGGATCATCTCCCCAGTCACACCCAGGTAGGTCCCTGTGTGTCCAGTAGCTCGCGATAAAAAGTGTCCACCACCCACATCCGGAAACAGGCCTATGCCAACTTCGGGCATGGCCATTTTTGTTCGTTCTGTAACGATGCGCATACGCGCTTGTGGCCCTGCCTGAGCAATGCCCATGCCACCACCCATAACCACACCATCCATTAATGCGACATAGGGTTTGGGGTAGTGATGTATCAAATAATTGAGCGCATATTCTTCGGTAAAGAAATCCTCGACGAGAGCGGAGCCATTAACGGAATTAGCACTGCCTTTTTCATGGAAAAAGCGTATGTCACCCCCAGCGCAATACGCTTTTTCGCCGCTTCCATAAACAAATACCGCAGAGATTTCTGCATCATTGCGCCAATCAAGCAATGCCTGCGTCATGGCTCTGACCATCTCGAGCGATAAAGAATTCAGCGCAGTTGGCCGGTTCAGAGTGATAACG
>CAYUDI010000047.1:8112-15175 GCA_964443585.1 uncultured Bifidobacterium sp. | reverse complement strand
AATAGCCGTTCGTGCCACGCCTATGCTGTCGAGATAACGCGCTGCCGCTTCAGGGGCGTCCTTCAAGGTGGCTATTTCATCGATCGTTTGTGAAGTCCGCTCAGCCTCGGTGCGAAAACGATGGACAATATCCGCACCAATTTCAGGTCGGGGACCCATCTGATTCGTAGAAAGATAGTGTTGAACCTCGGCCAGCTCGCTTTCTGTAGGCTCAGCAGGGCGCTGTTGTGCTTTGCGAATCCGGCCGAAAATAGCCATACGTGCTGCGGATGTATCCATGGTGTCCTCAACAAAAGGAAAGTGATTTTATCTCAGCAACCGCAACCTCAGATCAGACTCTGCGTGAGTAAATTTACGATTGGTCGCCAAAAATAATTCACCCCTGACTCTTACAAAACCGCTTTATGGGCAGGGGCAAAAATACAAAGGTTTATTTGCTTATTCAAAAATCATCTAAACCAGGTTTGTGGAGCAAGGTGGTTTGTCTTAAAATACAAGACTTTGCGAATAATACCGTGGATTAGTTGTAGATCTGAGGACAGCGAGTCCTAGGTACTGAATGGCGCACTAATTAATAAAGCGAGACGTTTCCAGGCTACTGGGCTAAGCTAATTCCTTGAATCACTTGACCCTTCATTGCACAGCTGTGCTGGCTCGCCTCTAAATTCACCATTGAAGCATCTTTCTAGCCTTAATTTCAAAAATAGACACAGATAGGATTTTTATGACTCACGTTGTAACCGAATCGTGCATACGCTGCCGTTACACAGACTGCGTGGATGTTTGCCCGGTAGACTGTTTTCGCGAAGGGCCCAATTTCCTTACGATCGATCCTGACGAATGCATAGATTGCGCCGTGTGCGTTGCCGAGTGCCCGGTAAACGCTATTTTCGCTGAAGAAGACGTTCCTGCGGATCAGCAGCAGTTCATAAAGATGAACGTTGATCTCGCGCGTAAATGGCCGTCTATCACCAAATCTAAAGCACCTCTGGCAGATGCTGACGAGTGGAAAGATACCAAAGACAAACTTCAGTATCTTGAGCCGTGATTCGCTAATAACTAACTGACACTAGTAACTCATGCTCTATTAACCCCGGCCCGTACGCGGGGTTAATTTTTTAATTACGTGAAAAACCCACGCAATTCATCATCGCATAAGCCAAGCCGCACAAACTACGTGGCATCTAACCCCCGTTTTTGAGTTATCAAAAACGGCGGTGGATGCCAGAAATCAGCAGCCTCTGACTACCATCGTCAAATCAAACTCATGGCCACTAGTGGACCAAATCCTCAAAAATAAATAGTATATTTACAAGCAAAAGAGTGCCTTTTACACTCAAAAAGACGTTTTGGAGGCCTTATTTATTCCTTGTGTGCTATCTTGATACCGTGCATTGTTAGTGAGCGCTCGCGCATCTTTGAAGTCATTGCGGGTGCAATGCCATAAAATTTTCGCTGAACATCCTGATAACTAGAGTGACTATCTTTCGAATTTGCATTTGCTGCATTGCAGAATTGATGGATTACCCTCACAATCAGGTATCGTGAACGAGAGGTCACCATGCTCTATCAATTGCACGAAATGAATCGCACCCTGCTTAGCCCCCTGATCCAATGGGCTGAAGCATCATCTAAGTTGTTTACCAATCCCGTATCGCCCTTTGCGCATACGCCCTTCGCTCAGAAAATAGCTGCTGGCTATGAATTGATGTTCAGATTGGGCAAGGACTATGAAAAACCCCCATTCGGTATTCCTTCGGTCGAGATAGACGGTCTGCGTGTTTCCATAATCGAAGAAATCGAACTTGAAAAACCTTTCTGTAAACTGCTGCACTTCCGCAAAGACAGCGGCAAGGCGCATGCAAATCAACCAAAAGTGTTGTTGGTTGCTCCACTATCTGGGCATCACTCAACGCTACTTAGAGATACAGTAAAAACGCTGCTGCCCGAGCATGATGTGTACATTACCGACTGGACTGATGCTCGTATGGTGTCTTTAGACCAGGGTGCTTTTCATCTGCATGACTACATCTATTACGTACAAGATTTCATACGCCACCTCAGCCCGAATTTAAATGTTATTTCGGTGTGCCAGCCTACGGTACCGGTACTGGCTGCCATTTCGCTCATGGCCAGCGACAAAGAAAAACATCTGCCCAAAACCATGGTGATGATGGGCGGCCCCATCGATCCTCGTAAAGCGCCGACGCAAGTCAACGATCTTGCCACCAACAAACCTTTTTCATGGTTTGAAAATAACGTGATTTACAGCGTACCTCCCAACTATCCGGGTTATGGCCGCCGTGTCTACCCTGGTTTTCTTCAGCATGCTGGGTTTGTCGCCATGAATCCTCGACGTCATGCGCAAAGCCATTGGGAGTTTTACCTGCACTTGCGCGAAGGTGACAACGAGTCTGCAGAAGAGCATCGCAAATTTTATGACGAGTACAACGCTGTTCTGGATATGCCAGCTGAGTATTACCTTGAAACTATCAAAACGGTATTTCAGGATCATGCGCTACCGCTGGGTACCTGGGAAGTTGAAGGCAAACTGGTAAGGCCTCAAGATATTAAAGATGTCGCCTTGTTCACTGTTGAAGGCGAGTTGGATGACATCTCCGGCTTGGGCCAAACTCGTGCAGCACATGAATTGTGTGCGCACATACCGAAAACTATGAAGCAACATTTTACCGCTCCGAAATGCGGGCACTATGGAATCTTCTCTGGACGTCGTTGGCGTGAAGTGATTGCTCCTAAAATTAGCGAATTCATACGCGCTCATCGCTGATCGGGTGTGGGTTACGCAATACAAAGACCGCCTGGTGGCGGTTTTTGTATTTTCACTGGTTGAATTTGCCGCTGGCAGGCCTTGAGACAAATACGGGATAATCGCAACTTATGCACGACCCTGCCCGCTCACTTGCCGATCAGATCGAGGATCTACTTCCGCAAACTCAATGCACAAAATGCGGCTACCCTGCGTGCAGACCCTATGCAGTAGCCATTGCAAATGGCTCGGCGAATTACAATCAATGTCCTCCGGGTGGCGCAGAAGGTATTGCCCGTATGGCTGCGGTGCTGGGCAAACCAGTTATACCTTTGAATCCACTCAATGGTGTAGAGCGTGCACGTCCCGTCGCGGTTATCGACGAAGCGGTCTGCATAGGCTGCACTTTATGCATACAAGCCTGTCCAGTCGATGCTATCGTCGGCGCAGCGAAGCAAATGCATACGGTGATCCCCGAACTGTGTACCGGTTGCGATTTATGCGTTGCGCCCTGCCCCGTTGATTGCATCGCGATGATTCCTGTCACTGAAAATAAAACAGGCTGGCAGGCCTGGTCACCCGAGCAAGCGGATGCGGCACGTGAGCGATTCCACCATCGTCAGCTAAGACTGCGTCAAGAAAAAGACGAAAACGATGCGCGACTGGCTGCCAAAGCAGCTGCAAAATTAAAGGAACTCGACAACACATCAACGCTCAGTGTCGACGAGTTGGCAGAAAAAAATCGTAAGCGTGCCATTATTGAGGCCGCGATCGAGCGCGCCCGCTTACAAAAAGAAGCCTTAGGGAAGAAACCAACATGAACCCGGAAAAGCGACGTCAAATCTTCGAACGTTTGAAGACCGCTAATCCACATCCAACTACCGAGCTTGAATACACTACACCTTTTGAGCTTTTAATTGCCGTCATACTTTCAGCTCAAGCAACCGATGTATCGGTCAACAAAGCAACACGCAAGCTCTATGCTGATGCCAATACACCTGAAAAAATTGCTGCCTTGGGTATCGATGGATTAATACCCTACGTACAAACAATTGGCCTGTATCGTAACAAAGCAAAAAATGTGATTGAGACCTGTCACCTGCTACTTGAAAAACATCACGGTGAGGTACCACGCGATCGCGAGTCGCTACAGGCTCTGCCGGGCGTAGGTCGTAAAACAGCCAATGTCGTACTCAACACAGCGTTTGGACAGCCAGCCATGGCAGTTGATACTCATATTTTTCGTGTCGCTAACCGGACCGGTATAGCGCCTGGAAAAAATGTCGATGTCGTTGAACAGAAGCTGATGAAATTTATACCGCCTGACTATCTGATGGATGCGCATCACTGGCTTATTTTGCACGGTCGTTACACATGCATTGCGCGCTCGCCTCAGTGCTGGAACTGCCTGATTGCTGATTTATGCGAATACAAATCCAAAACTCACCAACCTGCAAAGGGAGTCTGAGTTCTACATGGAAGCATTCATCAACACCACGGCTGTCGTTGCGTTAGGCGAAATGGGCGATAAAACACAGGTTTTAGCGCTACTACTCGCCATACGTTATCAGCGTATTTTGCCCATTATGGCTGGTATTTTTATCGCTACCCTGCTCACCATGGGAATAACTGCCTTCGTGGGAACGACATTTTCCAGTTTCGTTCCTACTGCGATGCTACGCTGGCTGCTGGTTGCTATGTTTGTTGGTATCGCTGTCTGGACACTGATACCAGAAGATGATGACGATGACGATGAGGTGCCACTAAAGTCGTCGACTAGCCTGATCATCACCGCATTTATTACGTTCTTAGTAGCTGAATTGGGCGACAAATCACAAATTGCCACACTCATCATGGCGGCTAAGTATGGTGATTTCATCAGCGTTATGTCCGGCGCAACGATGGGTGAAATGCTTGCAATTATGCCCGCAGTCCTGCTTGGGAAAACGACTGCACAGTGGATACCGCTAGCATGGGTGCGTGTAGCCGCAGCATGCGTTTTTGCTGCCATGGGGATTTGGATAGGATTCTTTGGACTGGAGTAGTGAGCTGTGTTTAACCCTGGTAAAGACGACGTTCGACGTTTTTTTTGTGATACCTGGCATAAATCCGTTACTGGTGCGGTGCTCACACCACTCGAGGCTATAGCGTGCGACTGGATACGACAGCATCCTGAATACGAGGTCGATTTAGCTGATAGTGATGCAGCCTTAGTTGCTGATTACGATGCCGCCAAAGGAAGATCCAATCCTTTTCTCCATCTTTCTATGCATTTATCTATTGCAGAGCAAGTTTCAGTTGACCAGCCACCCGGCATACGAGAAGCCTGCAATACTCTGATAAAAAAATGTGATTCGGAACATGAGGCTCATCATCACATCATGGAATGTTTGGGCGAGATGCTGTGGGTGTCACAACGCAATAACACACCACCCGATGGTTTAGCCTATGTCGAATGCATCAATCGACGACTACAAACATAAAAAAACCGCAGCAAGCTGCGGTTTTTTTTGAGTCAGGCTGTCATTTATTTACGAACAACAAAGGCACCCGGCAGACCCGACAAGTAGGCTGAAATATCTTTGATATCTGCCTTGGAGAGAGGCTTAGCCATACCGCCCATAATAGCGTTACCGCGACCGTTAGCAGCACTGCCACCACGCTGATAAGCGATTAACGCATGCTCCAAATAATCCGCATGCTGACCCGCTAATTTTGGATAGCTAGGATCAATCGGGCTGTTGAAATCTGCACCATGGCATGATGCGCAGTTGTATTTTGCGACAGCTGCTTTACCTGCTTCTGCATCAGCAGCCAGCACATTCATCGATATGCAGGCAAGCACAGCCACCAGCAGTGAACTCAATTTATTCATGGCGACCCCTTATTTCTGCTGAGCGTAATAGGCGGCGACGTCGGCAATATCCTGATCCGACAGACCTTTGGCAATACCCACCATTGATGGGTGCGAACGCTCACCTTTTTTGTAAGCATTGAGAGCTGACACGATATATTTTTCAGATTGACCGCCTATCATGGGGACCCGGTAGACTTCAGGATAGGTGGCTTTGTAACCTGGAATGCCATGGCATCCTATGCACATGGAAACTTTGTTTTTGGCGGCAGTTGCATCGCCCTGGAGATCTGCAGCAGCAGAAACCTGAGCCAAGCTCGCCAACACGAGAAGAGCGAAGAGATTTTTCATGAGAGCTGGGTAGTTAATTCGGCACCGCGATTGTAGGATTCGTATACGTTGAGAATCAATTACTACACGACTGCTTCAACATAGCCGTCTATGATAACCGATTCGCATTTCGACGTCTATTTTGGCCAGCCTGTAGAAGACAAAATTAGGCCAATTGAGATTATTCACTCGTTTATACTCGTTCTTTTTTCTTTGACTAGTCAGTACAACTATGAATACCCCTGCACGCTTTGAAGGATCCGAGAATTACGTCGCCACCCATGACCTTAAGCTGGCAGTCAACGCCGCGCTGATGCTGCAAAGGCCATTGCTAATTAAAGGTGAGCCCGGCACCGGAAAAACCATGCTGGCAGAGGAAGTGGCCGCCGCGTTAAAGATGCCACTTTTGCAATGGCATATCAAATCCACTACCAAAGCCCAACAAGGTTTGTATGAATATGATGCGGTATCGCGCTTGCGTGACTCCCAGCTGGGGGATGCCCGGGTCAAAGATATTCACAATTACATTATTCGCGGCGTGCTCTGGCAGGCATTCACCGCCGACGAACCTGTTGTTCTGCTCATCGACGAAATAGATAAAGCCGATATCGAGTTCCCCAATGATTTGCTGCGTGAACTCGACAGGATGGAGTTCTATGTCTACGAGACACGCGAAATGGTCAAGGCAAAACATCGTCCGTTAGTCATCATCACATCCAATAATGAAAAAGAGCTGCCCGATGCATTTCTGCGCCGCTGCTTTTTCCACTACATAAAATTTCCAGAAAAAGAAACGATGCAGCAAATCGTCGATGTGCATTTCCCCGACATAAAGAAAACTCTTTTATCTCAGGCTATGCAGACGTTTTATGAAGTGAGGGATGTGCCAGGCTTGAAGAAAAAACCATCCACGTCAGAATTGCTAGACTGGCTAAAACTTTTACTGGCTGAAGACATACCTCCTGAAGCGCTGCGTAGTCAGGACCAAAAAACGATCGTCCCTCCTCTACATGGTGCGCTCCTAAAAAATGAACAGGATGTCCATTTATTTGAACGTCTGATCTTCATGTCGCGCAACAATCGTTAATTACCTGTAGACCCTAAACATCCAT
>CAYUDI010000047.1:0-8102 GCA_964443585.1 uncultured Bifidobacterium sp. | reverse complement strand
CGACGCACATTCGCTGCCGAGCCAGTACCGCGCTCGATTTTTTCTTCACCCTTAAAATTGCTAAGGTTCCTGTATCGATTAAGGAATTTCTAATGCTGTTGGAAGCATTAGATCGCCAAGTAATTTCTCCCTCGTTGGATGATTTCTACTATCTGTCACGTACCACGCTAGTCAAAGATGAAGCCCACTTCGATAAATTTGATCAAGCCTTTGGAAGCTATTTTCACGGAGTAGAAACTCTCTTTGAAAAAAATCCAGAAATTCCACTCGACTGGCTGATGAAGCGTCTGGAGCGAGAGCTGACACCCGAGCAAAAAGCACAACTGGAAAAATTCGGCTACGACAAACTGATGGACCGGCTCAAGGAATTATTGGAAGAACAAAAAGCCCGCCATGAAGGTGGCAATAAGTGGATAGGCACCGGTGGTACATCGCCCTTTGGTAATGGCGGACAAAATCCCGAAGGTATACGTATCGGCGGAGAAGGCGGTAAGCGCAGCGCTGTCAAAGTTTGGGAATCACGTACGTATCGCGACTATGACAGTGAGCGTGAATTAGGTACACGCAATATCAAAGTCGCGCTGCGGCGACTAAGAAAATTTGCTCGTGAAGGTGCGCAAGACGAACTTGCACTAGATGACACCATACGCGCGACAGCAAATAATGCGGGATGGTTAGATTTAGTAATGCGGCCAGAACGTAAAAATAAAGTGAAAGTATTGATGCTCATGGATGTAGGCGGCTCCATGGATGATCATATCGCGCGGGTTGAAGAATTATTTTCAGCAGCGAAGACAGAATTCAAACACATGGAATTCTTTTATTTTCATAACTGTCTGTATGAAACACTATGGAAAAATAATCGGCGCCGCCATGCCGAGCGCTTTGCAAGCTGGGATGTGCTTCGCAAATACACTCCCGATACTAAATTGATATTTGTCGGCGATGCGACGATGAGCCCCTATGAAATCGTACAACCCGGCGGCTCCGTTGAGTATCACAACGAAGAAGCAGGCGCGGTGTGGTTGCAGCGTTTTGTGCACCAATTTCCAAAATTTGTCTGGCTAAATCCCGAACCTGAAGGGCTGTGGCAGTATCGCCAGTCCATTTCCATCATCAAACAAATTGTGAACCAGCGCATGTATCCGATAACGATGGAAGGGCTGGAACGAGCTATGCAAATGCTCTCCAAATAATGCTTTTATCAGATCCTAGTTTTACCGATAGTGGCGGAGTCGGTAATAATAAGTACCTTAATTCGGGCTGGACCACGAGTAAATTCGAAAAATTCATTAGAATCCCAAAAAATTTCCATTGGCATTAGCATCACTCTCATCCACTTCTATCCTACGCATGGCAAGCAAAAAACCTGACTACAGTGAATCATCGATCCGCGTCCTCAAAGGACTCGAACCCGTCAAGCAGCGGCCTGGTATGTATACCCGGACTGAAAACCCCCTGCATATTATTCAGGAGGTTATAGACAATTCCTCCGATGAAGCATTGGGGGGCTACGCTAAAAATATCCATGTCATTCTTCACAAAGACGGTAGCGTCAGTGTGGAAGACGATGGACGGGGTATACCCGTCGGCATGCACCCAGAAGAAAAAGTTCCTACTGTTGAGATCGTATTTACCCGCCTGCATGCTGGTGGAAAATTCGATAAAGGGTCCGGTGGCGCTTATGCTTTTTCTGGCGGTTTGCACGGCGTTGGCGTTTCAGTGACGAATGCGCTGTCATTAAAATTAGAGATCACTGTCTGGCGTAAAGATGACAAAGGTCAGGGTGTGCATACCATCGCTTTCTCTGGTGGCGATGTCACGTCCAAGCTGAAATCACGCGCTGCAGGTAAAGACGATAAAAAATCAGGAACACGGGTCACTGTTTGGCCTGATTCTACATATTTCGATTCTTCTGTTATACCGATTGCCGAATTACAGCGACTACTCCGCTCAAAGGCTGTGTTGCTGCCTGGTGTAAAAGTTACCTTCGTCCAGGAAAAATCAGGTGAGCAGCAAACCTGGATCTATGAACAAGGCTTGCGTGGCTATCTCACTGAATCCTTAGTTCAGGGCGGCAGCAGCACAACGCTGATTCCTCTGTTCGAAGCAGAACAATATGCTACTGGCGATGCAGAAGGCTTTGCCGAAGGTGAAGGTGCTGCATGGGTGGTCGCCTGGACGGAAGACGGGGCAATAGTGCGTGAATCCTATGTCAATCTCATACCTACTCCCGCAGGTGGCACCCACGAATCAGGTTTACGTGAGGGCTTATTTGCAGCTGTTAAAAATTTCGTCGAGATGCATTCGCTACTGCCCAAGGGTGTCAAGCTGCTGCCAGAAGATGTATTTGCGCGCGCTTCATTCGTGCTATCAGCTAAAGTACTCGATCCGCAATTTCAAGGACAAATAAAAGAGCGACTTAATTCGCGTGACGCTGTTCGTCTGGTGGGTGGATATACTCGCACCGCTCTTGATCTCTGGCTTAATCAACATGTCGATTACGGAAAAAAACTAGCAGAGCTTGTCATACGCCAAGCTCAAAGCCGACTGAGGTCAGCACAAAAAGTTGAGAAAAAAAAATCGTCTGGCGTTGCTGTACTGCCCGGCAAACTAACTGATTGTGAATCGACTGATCTCTCGCGTAATGAAATTTTTCTGGTCGAAGGTGACTCTGCTGGCGGTTCAGCAAAAATGGGACGCGACAAAGAATTTCAAGCCATACTGCCACTACGCGGCAAAGTGTTGAATGCCTGGGAAACCGAGCGCGACCGCTTATTTGCCAACAATGAGATACATGATATTGCAGTCGCTATCGGTGTCGATCCTCATGGCAAATTGGATACTCCGGATTTAACGGGTCTACGGTATGGTCGTATCTGTATTTTGTCAGATGCCGATGTCGATGGTTCGCATATACAAGTGCTGCTGCTGACGCTATTTTTTAAGCACTTCCCTAAGCTCATAGAACTCGGTCATATACACATCGCACGTCCACCTCTGTTTCGCGTGGATGCTCCGGCGCGCGGGAAAAAACCTGCGCAAAAAATCTATGCATTAGATAGCGGTGAACTCACTGCCATTGAAGATAAATTGCGTAAAGAAGGCGTCAAAGAGGGTGCATGGAATATCGCACGCTTTAAAGGCTTGGGTGAAATGAGCGCAGAACAATTATGGGAAACCACAATGAATCCTGACACGCGTCGCCTGCTACCCGTTGCTTTGGGTGAGCTTGGACAAAAAGCTTCCGAAGACCGCTTTACCATGTTGATGGGTAAAGGCGAAGCTGCTGCTCGTCGTTCTTGGTTAGAAGAGCATGGCAATGAAGTAGAAGCCGATATTTAAGCTCTGCGTGTTTAAGCTCTAAGTATCTTCATGCCAATGCTGGAAAAATTGCACCCGCGATGTCAAACACTGTATTCGTTTTTGTTTGATCGATGCTTCTTTAGTTAAATTTAATTAAAAACTTTATGGCTGACCAACCTAATCTGTTTGAAGTCGCCGCCGATGACGGTGGAGAATCGCTGACCTTAGCTACCTTTGCTGAACGCGCCTATCTGGATTATGCGATCTCTGTTGTTAAGGGACGAGCGCTACCCGATGTCTGTGATGGTCAAAAGCCTGTACAGCGTCGTATTTTGTATGCGATGAACCAGTTACGCTTAGACCCCACCGCCAAACCGCGCAAATCAGCAGCAGTTGTTGGTGATGTCTTGGGTAAGCTACATCCTCATGGGGATCAATCGGTCTATGACGCCATGGTTCGTATGGCGCAAAATTTCTCATTGCGCTATCCACTTGTTGATGGTCACGGAAATTTTGGTTCGCGTGATGGCGATGGTGCTGCAGCCATGCGCTATACCGAAGCACGTCTAACGCCGATTTCGCAGCTACTACTTGATGAAATCGACATGGGTACGGTGGATTTCACACCTAACTATGATGGCTCCAGTGAAGAACCTAAACTGCTCCCAGCACGCCTGCCCTTTGCTCTACTCAATGGTGCATCGGGTATTGCCGTTGGTATGGCTACGGAAATTCCTTCACACAATCTCAATGAAGTCGCTGCCGCAGCGATAGCGGTTATTAAGCAGCCAAAAATTTCTCACGACGAGTTAATGACGCTGATGCCCGGACCAGACTTTCCTGGTGGTGGTCAACTCATTACACCTGGCTCGACTATCTCTGAAATCTATCAGTCGGGACGTGGAAGCATCAAGGTCAGAGCGCGCTGGAAAATTGAAGAATTAGCTCGCGGTCAGTGGCAACTCATAGTCACTGAGCTCCCCCCCGGTACGTCGTCGCAAAAAATTCTGGAAGAAATAGAAGAGCTTACTAATCCCAAGGTTAAGCTGGGTAAAAAAGGTTTGACACCAGATCAGGCATCGAACAAACAAACCATACTCGCTGTACTTGATGCTGTGCGTGATGAGTCGGGTCGAGAAGCAGCTGTACGTTTGGTATTTGAACCAAAATCAAAAAATCAAGATCAGGAAGAATTCAGTAATCTCTTATTGGCGCATACCTCATTAGAAAATAGTGTGGGCGTGAATCTGGTGATGATAGGAGCGGATGGTCGCCCTCGACAAAAAGGGATAGGCGAGATACTGCGTGAATGGGTAGGTTTTCGTTTTGATACGGTTACACGGCGTACCCAACATCGATTAGGCAAGGTCGATGACCGTATACACATACTCGAAGGTCGTGAAGCTGTACTACTTAATATCGATAAGGTTATTAAAATCATTCGTGACTCGGATGAGCCTAAACCTGCACTGATGAAGGCCTTTAAATTATCTGAGCGTCAATCCGATGATATTCTCGACATACGTCTGCGTCAGCTTGCGCGATTGGAAGCCATCAAAGTACAACAAGAACTGTCCGAGCTGCGCAAAGAAAAGAAAGGCCTGCAGGAGTTACTTGACAATCCGTCATCGATGAAAAAACTCTTGATTAAAGAAATCGAGACAGATGCCAAGACCTACGGTGACAAACGCCGGACTCTGATTAAAGTAGCAGAAAAAGCAGTTGCCGAAATTAAGGTGATTGATGAGCCTGTTACGGTCATCATTTCTCAAAAAGGATGGGTACGTGCTCGTCAGGGTCATGGGCATGATGCATCGCAGTTTAGCTTCAAGGCGAGTGATGCCATGTATGCGACATTTGAATGCCGAACTACCGATCATCTGCTGGCCTTTGGTTCTAATGGTCGGGTGTACACCATTTCAGTTACTCAATTACCCGGAGCACGTGGAGATGGTGTACCTCTTACTACGCTGGTGGAAGTTGAATCTGGCACACGCTTAGTTCATTATTTTGCAGGTACTGCTGACACAACCCTCATGTTGGCATCAACGGGCGGTTTTGGGTTTGCTGCCAAAGCAGGTGACATGCTTAGCCGTCAAAAGGGAGGCAAATCATTCATGGCGATGGATGATGGCGACGAACCCATACGTCCAACTATCATCATCAAAGGATCCAGTGCCCTTGCCTGCCTGTCCGAACAAGGGCGACTGCTGGTATTTGGACTGGATGAAATAAAAACCCAATCAGCTGGTGGACGAGGCGTCACCCTGATGGATCTTGATGCTGAAGAAAAATTAATTGCAGCTCAACCTATTACTCAAAAAGGCTTGTGTATTTTAGGTACGGCGCAGCGCAGCGGTAAACCGCAAGAGATTACGTTGACAGGTAAAGATCTGGCGCATCATTTTGGCAAACGTGCTCGCAAAGGTAAATTACTAGCCTCGCGTTTACGCGTAACGAATTTAGAACCCAATGTGTAGTTAGTTAAAAAAATAAATCACGGAGTTGAATTACTAAATTAGCGTTTATTCAATAGATGTAAATTCAGGTCATCTTTAAAATGGGCATTATTGCCTTTCATTAAAGAGTTATGACCTTGCAACGCTTGAGACGCAACGTCTTTTTAGTTTTATCTGTGTTGACTATGACTAGCCTTCTGCCTGGCATATTTAATACGGGTCTGGTATCTGCAGAATCGCTCGATTCCACCATTAATGAGCAAGTCATTATGTTGCCAGTCACCGTGCATGGTGTGGCGTTTGAATTTGAAACTACCTTATTCAAACCACCAGGCGATGGTCCGTTTCCACTTTTGTTGATGAATCACGGCAAAGAACGTGGCGACCCGCATAAACAAAAACGTGATCGCTTCCTTGCCATAAGCCGTGAATTTGTAAAACGTGGATATGCCGTCGCCATACCCATGCGCAGAGGTTTTTCACGATCTACCGGAAGTTATACAGATTTTGGCTGCAATATGGCTGAAAATGGCCGACTGCAAGCGGATGATATAGAAGCAGCGCTTACGGCACTTACCAAAATACGCTGGATAGATCGTGAACAGATTATTGTAGGCGGACAATCCTACGGCGGGCTTGCAGCTATGGCTTTTGGCGTGCGACCGTATCCAGGAGTTCGCGCCCTGCTTAATTTCTCGGGTGGGCTGCGAATTGATGGACAAGGATGTGACTGGAAAAATTCACTAGTCCAAGCATTTGCCAGCTATTCCAGAAATACCAGTTTGCCCAGTCTTTGGTTTTATGGCGAAAACGATAGCTATTTTGATCATAAATTAGCTAGGCAACTGTACAGTGCCTACCAATCTGCTGGTTCTATTCCCCAACTATATGCATTTGGTAAATTTAAAAATGATGCGCATGGAATGGCGGGTAGCCACGATGGTGTGTCCATTTGGCTGCCAGAAACAGAAAGTCTCCTGCACCGTGTTGGGTTGCCTATATCCCCCATCATTGATGTAGCAAATAGTGTCAGGCCCGCCGCTACTAATTACTCTGAACTAGACAATGTGAGTGCCATACCTTATTTATCAAACGCTGGTCGGTTAGGGTATCGCGATTATTTAAAAAAAACCTCGCCACGCGCCTTTGCATTATCTGCCTCGGGTCAATGGAGCTGGGCTTCAGAGGGCGATGACCCTGCTGATCGCGCACTGGTTGCATGCCAAAAAAATAGCACTACACCGTGTAAGCTTTATTCTATCGATAATGACGTGGTGTGGAGCGAGTCAGTAACCGACAAAATGAAGTAGGGATACTCAGTTTAGTTTTTCTGCTTTTATAAATAATTTTATAGCCCTAGACCTGTCGTAGTTAATTTCTCATACCTGTGCTCTAGCTAGATATATATAATTTTTAGCTAGTCAACGAAGGTAATAAAAAGCGATAGATCTGTAATATAGCTGGCCCAGCAAGTATCAACATCAGGGTAGGAAAAATTAAGAAAATTAATGGAAATAATAATTTCAATGAAATTTTTTGAGCCGATTCCTCAGCCTTCTGTTTACGTTTTGTACGAAGGTTGTCAGAGTGAATTCGAATAGAGTCAGTAATTGACGTGCCAAATCTGTCTGCTTGTACAAGCATTGCGACAAAAAACTCTATCTCATCAACCCCAGTACGTGTTGCCAGATTACGTAGGGCCTGTTCTCTGGAATAGCCTGTTCGTAATTCCATTAAAACCAAATGTAATTCCTGAAACAAAACTTTACTTTTTATATGGATCTCATCCGCCACTTTTTTTAAAGCGGAATCCAAACCTAAACCTGCTTCGATACAAATGGTCAGCAAGTCTAAAGCATCAGGAAAATTCTCAAAAATTTCACGCTTACGCTGAGCTACTCTTTGTAAAAGAATGAGATTGGGTAAAAAAAATCCTATTCCTGATGACAATACCAAACCAGCCAACACTGTCTCTGTACTGTCAAAAAAAGTCGAGCTGTCGCTTGCGGCAAAACAGACAACCGGAAACAACATGGCCAATATAGTTTTTGCACCATAAAAAAGTTGGGGGGTCGATTTGCCACGCCATCCTGCATGCATTAAATGACCACGCACAGGTGATGTTTCCCAATTCTCTGGCGGCAAAGATAACTTAGCCAAGGGGCGACTGAAGCTTACAGCGCGTTCCAACCATGGACTGTCGATACCCCACGCACTAGATTTTGCAAGAACCTGAATATCAGCTATCCGCCTGCGTACCCTGTCTGTAAACAACCACCAAACTAACATGCCCACGCAAGAGGCCACGGCAAGAAATACACCACAAATAAAAAGTAA
>CAYUDI010000046.1:0-15361 GCA_964443585.1 uncultured Bifidobacterium sp. | reverse complement strand
GCGACGTCAGGCGTTGATAGCTTCTCGCTTTCCGCTGCTGACTATACAACCCTTACGCGGCAATCTGGATACGCGTCTCGGTAAGCTTGATCGTGGTGAGTACGCCGCTATTATTCTCGCTGCCGCAGGATTAAAACGGCTGGGCATGGCCGACAGAATTAGTTCTTTTATAGAACCTGAACACAGCCTGCCGGCGCCTGGCCAGGGTGCCATGGCCATTGAGATACCCTCTGGTCGTAAAGAGCTGCTTGAATTACTCGCGCCGCTAAATCACACGGACACTGAGCGGGCTGTTCGCGCCGAACGTACTCTTTCGAAAAGCTTTGGTGGTAGTTGCCAGATACCGCTGGCAGCTTTTGCTACCGTTGAACACAACAAAATGCGCCTGCGTGCCATGGTCGCGACACCTGATGGGCTTCGTATTGCGCGTGCTGAAGTGAATGGTGACGCGGCTACGCCAGAAGCATTGGGCCAGGAAATTGCCCTCGCACTTGAGGCGCAAGATGCCAGCGCCATACTTGCCGCCTGCAAGCTTGAGTAAGACACCCACAGTCATTACACGCCCCCTGTCGCAGGCCGGACCGCTGGCCGCGCGCCTGTCCGCTATGGGAAGGGATGCGCGTATTTTTCCTCTTTTAGAAATACAGCCCTTGGCGGACAAGACCCAGCTCATAGCCTGCATGAACGGCCTGAGCAGCTACGCTATGGTTGCCTTTGTTAGCCCCAATGCCGTCGATGCAGCATTCAGCTGCTTGTCTCAATGGCCTAAAGGGGTAGTGGCGGCAGTTGTTGGTGAAGGTAGCCGTCTGGCTTTGGCCAAGTACGGTGTTACCAATGAGACCGCTACGGTTCTCAGTCCCATAGATGCTCAGCGCACCGACTCTGAAACCTTGCTCGAGGTAGTGGATTTGCCAGCGTTGGCTGGAAAGAAAGTGCTCATCATACGAGCAGAAACAGGTCGCGAATTACTGGCCGATCGTTTGCGCGAGGCTGGCATCTTGGTTGATCAGGTAGCAGCCTATAGCCGCAGCGCACCCTTGCTGGACGCGCAGCGTCGCCAAGAGTTGAGCCAGCTGATCGATGCGCGCTGTGACTGGATCATCACGAGTTCAGAGGCCCTGCGATATCTCAAAGAGGATGTACAGCAGGTGGCTGGATCGTCTGGTTGGGAGAAAATTAGCCAGGCGACATTGATCGTTCCACATGCCCGAATTGCGGAGACAGCAAAAAACATGGGGTTTGAGCAGATAATTCTGTCGGCTTCAGGCGACGAAGCACTGATGGCCGCGATACAATCGCGCCCATGAGCGAGCTGCCACCATCCCCCCCATCGTCTTCTACAACTGACGTATCTGCGTCCAAGCCTGGCCCTGCCATGACTTCTGAGGCTATTCCAGCGCCCATGGAGCAGTCTGTGACACCGGAACATCAGCCGGCGGCAACCTCACAGTCAACGACAACAGCGCCGCCTGAGGTAACCCAACCCAGTGGTTCTGAGCCCCCCGCCCGCAAGTGGAACTGGCACTTTCCTGAAGGCTTGGATAGTAAAGAATTTAATCTCAAGCTCATCGTTGGCCTTTTAGCTTTCCTGCTGGGTCTGCAATGGTGGAGTGCGCGTACCGACATTAGCGACTTGCGCCGTGAGTTGGCTCAGCGCTTGCAGTCGGGCGACAACATGAATATCCAGACCAAGTTGATTGCCAACCGAGTCGATGATGAACTCAAACTCATCCAGGGAAAAGTAGCTGTTCTCGAAGCCAAGCAAGTCGAATCGCAAGGCCAGCAACTGGCTCTGGAACAGCTGTATCAGGATCTGGCAAAAAATCGTGATGACTGGGCCTTGGCTGAAATAGAACAAGTATTGTCCACGGCGAGTCAGCAATTGCAGTTAGCCGGAAATATTCGTGGCGCATTGATAGCGCTGCAAAATGCAGACGCGCGTCTGGCACGAGCTGATCGTCCACAATTTATTGCAATTCGTCGTGCGATTGCAAAAGACACCGATAACCTGAAAAGTCTGCCTAGCGTTGACCTGACAGGAATAGCTGTCAGGCTCGATACATTGGTAGCTCAAATTGATCAAATGCCCTTGCTGTCAGACGAAAAACCTGCGGTCGTTGCTCCTGCTCCCAAATCTAAGCTGGCTCCTCAAACACCTGCTGACGTAAAGGCTGCAAGCGATTGGCGCGGCGTACTGTTTGAGCGCTGGAATAGCTGGAGCAGCGATTTATGGAATGAAATTCGTCAGCTAGTCAGGGTGCGCGTTGTTGGCACTCCCGAAGCTTTGTTGTTGTCGCCCGGCGAAGCATTTTTTGCCAGAGAGAATTTGAAATTACGCTTGCTCAATGCCAGGTTAGCTCTGCTCTCGCGTAACGATGCAGCGTTCCGCAGTGATCTTGCCGAGGCTGATCGTGCCTTGGTGCGGTATTTTGAGATTCGTGCAAAGCAGACGCAAGCCGCTCGTGATTTGATCAAGCAGTTGCAAGAGAGCGTACTCAACATAGAAATGCCGACCCTTGCGAACAGTCTTGCTGCTGTTCGTCAGTCTCGCTCGCGGCCTTAATCGCTATGCGCTTTTTTATCTGGCTCATGATCTTGCTGGCATCAGCTATAGGTTTAGCTGTTCTTGCGCGCTTTAATCCCGGTAATGTCGTTTTATTCTATCCACCGTACCGGATCGATTTTTCGCTGAATTTTTTCATAGTCGTGATGCTGGCCGGCTTTTCTTTTGTGCTGGCGATTCTGGCGGCTGTTCGAGCTACGTTAGCGATGCCGCGTCGTGTTGAGCAGTACCGTGCGATGCGTCAGTTACGTGAATCAGGCCGTGCATTAAATGAAGCTTTGCAAAGTTATTTAGAGGGCCGTTTTGGCCGCGCAGAAAAATTAGCTGAACGTGCAGCTACCTCACCAGACAATTCAGGCTTGGCTGCATTGATTGCGGCGCGTGCAGCCCAGCGCATGCAGCAACCAATTCGTCGCGATGAGTGGTTATCAAAAGCTGATCAGGATACGCATCTTAAAACAGCACGACTAATGACAGCGGTTGAACTGTATGCTGAAGATGTCAAAGAAACTGATCGTGCGCTCGATGCCCTGCGAGAACTAAATACCAACGGCATACGCCATACTCAAGCTTTACGCTTGGCACTCAAAGTGCATCAAAATGCGCGCAACTGGCCAGAGGTAATACGATTAGTACGTTTGCTGGACAAACACAAATCGCTTCACCCTACACTGTCTCGACGTCTGCGTGATATGGCCTATGATGCCTTGCTGACCAAAGCCAGCGAAGATTCAGAATCATTAAAGTTGCTATGGTCTAAGGTGCCTTCGGAAGACAGGCTGAGTTCTGTCGTTGCCGTTCAGGCTGCTTTGGCGTTTATAAAAATTGGCCAGCAAATCGAAGCAACGGCAATTCTTGAAGCAGCTTTGGCATCTCAGTGGGATACACGTTTGTTACGTGCTTATCGGCAAAGTGCAGCTCCAGAAGGTTCGGCTACTTTGTTAAAACAAATTGAGCATTGCGAACATTGGCTTAAAGAACGACCTAACGATACGGAGATTTCACTCGCATTAGGAGTGCTTTGTCTTAAGCAAAAATTGTGGGGAAAAGCTCAGCGACATTTAGAGCAGTCGCTCTCGGGCGGTGATCTGGCAACGCGTCAGGAAGCACATCTGAGGCTAGCTCAATTGCACGAAGAATTAAATCAAACCGAAGCCGCTGCTGATCACTACCGTCAGTGTGCGATGACCTTGTTACCGGTTGTAGCAAAATCGTAGTCGCGTAGATCGTAGTCGCTTCAACAGCTACCTAAATAAACCCCAGCCTAATCCATGTAAGCGCGCCGCAAGCCTGTGCCGCTATAATCATTGGTTATGTAATTTCTAATTTATTTATTATTCTGAGGTAAAAATGGGTTTGAATCTTGTACCGGCTGGCCGCAATTTGCCTGATGATTTTAATGTGGTCATCGAAATCCCCATGAACGCTGATCCTATTAAGTATGAAGTTGATAAGGAATCAGGTGCAATTTTTGTTGATCGTTTTATGGGTACGGCGATGCATTACCCATGTAATTACGGTTATGTGCCGCATACCATTGCCGATGATGGCGATCCTGTCGACGTATTGGTTATTACGCCGTTTCCGCTACTGCCAGGCGTGGTGGTGCGTTGCCGCCCTATAGGTGTATTAAAGATGAAGGATGAATCCGGCGGCGATGCCAAAGTATTGGCGGTACCGGTGGATAAAGTGCTGCCGATTTATACGCATTGGCAAAAACCAGCAGACATGAATGTTTTGCGTTTACAGCAGATACAACATTTTTTTGAACACTACAAAGACCTTGAGCCGGGTAAATGGGTCAAGGTTGAAGGCTGGTTTGGACCTGACGATGCACGTGCTGAGATTATGACTGGCGTTGAAAATTATAAAAAAGCTGCAAGTAAGCCGAATTTCTAATGTTGTGGCCGTCGCTATAAAAAAAGCACTACTGGGTTGGTGCTTTTTTTAATAATTAACTTTTAAACGGATTACGTTCGTTAAGTTCGTCTACATAATTTTCAATTCCTTTTCCTTCTTCTTCTAAGAACCGCTCTACAGCGTCGGCAAATCCTGAATGCGCTAGCCAATGGGCTGACCACGTTTGTTGAGGTAAAAATCCCCTGGCCATTTTATGCTCGCCCTGAGCGCCACCTTCAAATGCGGCAATTTTGTTAGCGATACAAAATTCCAGCGGCTGATAATAAGCCGCCTCAAAATGCAGGCATGGATGCTGTTCCAGCGCCCCCCAATATCGTCCATACAGCTCATGTTGATCATGAATCACCAAGGATGATGCAATAGGGATACCCTCGCGTTCAGCGATTACCATCAATATATTTTCTGGCATGGTGGCGCCAATTCTGTGAAAGAAATCTAAATTCAAATACGGCGTGGAGTAGTGCGCACGATAGGTATGGTCATAGCAACGCTTAAAAAATGCCCAGTCAGATTCTTTCGCATCTATGCCCGGTAGCTGACGCAATGTGATGCCAGCTTCTTGTACCTTGCGTCGCTCGGCGCGTATGTTTTTCCGTTTTTTTTGTTCTAGCGTTGATAGAAATTCGTCAAAACTTGAATAGCCCTGATTTTTCCAATGAAACTGTATTCCCTTGCGCAATATAAATCCCTGCTCTTCTAATAAACGCGCTTCGTATTCGGGCGGGTAAAGAACATGTGTGGACGACAAATCATTTTTTTTCTGTAGGCCTACCAGAGCGCTCACCAAAGCTGCTCGAGCGGGTGTGTCTATGGCCAACAGCCGAGCGCCGGTTACCGGGGTAAATGGAATAGCAGAAAGCAGTTTTGGGTAATATTCCAATCCATTGCGTCGGTACGCATCGGCCCATGCCCAATCAAAGACATATTCACCATACGAGTGAAATTTTGCATATAGCGGCAACGCTGCAACCAAGAGATCGTTTTCCCAAATCGTTAGGTACTGAGGCTGCCAGCCGGTCTTTTCACTGGCACTGCCGGATTCATGCAATGCATGCAAAAAAGCATACGAAAGGAAAGGATTGGACTCCGGCTGCGAATGAACGAGCTGGTCCCAGTGGCTTTGATCAACCTCGGCAAGAGAGGAAAGGATACGCGTGCGATAATTCTTGTTTTGCAGGTTTAGCCTCTTTGAAGCATGGTTACCAATGAATCGTTTGGGCTTAGTTAACGTCGCTATCGCGCAGATCAACAGTACGGTGGGTGATCTAGCCGGAAATAGTCAACGCATTGCCGCTGCTGCACGTCAAGCCGCAGCCCTGGGCGCACATATTGTGCTCACACCCGAATTGTCTTTGGTGGGTTATCCGCCAGAAGACTTGCTGCTTCGGCACTCATTCTACGCAAAATCAGAACTAGCGTTGCAGGAGCTGGCCAATGAACTGGCTGATCTAAAAGATCTGCATGTGATCGTAGGCCATCCGCTGCAGCAGGGTCTGGCGCATTTCAACGCCGCCTCGATTTTGTGTAACGGCCGCATTCTCAAAAGCTACCGCAAGCACGCTTTACCCAACTACACCGTGTTTGACGAGAAGCGTTATTTCGTTTCAGCCGATGACGTATGTACGTTTGAACTCAACGGCATCTGTTTTGCAATCACTATCTGTGAAGACACCTGGTATCCCGACATGCCTGCGCGTGCGCGTGCTGCAGGAGCGCAGGTTTTGCTGGTTCCGAATGCCTCGCCGTATCACATGAACAAACAGCATTTGCGATTAGATGTGATGCGCGAAAACGTGACTAAGCAAGGCATGGCGCTGGTGTATGCCAACCTTGTTGGCGCTCAGGATGAATTGGTATTTGATGGCGGTTCATTTGTAATGGATACCGCAGGCGAGGTCTGTGTGCAGGCCCCATCCTTTAAAGAATCATTGATGCTGGTTGAATTCGAACAGGGGCTACCTAAGGCGCAGCCGCTACCTGAGCCACTCTCACTCGAAGCGCAAGTTTATGAGGCACTGGTGCTGGGTGTGCGTGATTACCTGGGTAAAAATGGCTTTCCTGGTGCGATCATAGGTTTATCCGGTGGCGTAGATTCAGCGCTCACCTTAGCCATTGCTGTCGATGCTTTGGGTGCAGACAATGTACGCGCCGTCATGATGCCGTCGGAATACACAGCTGAAATTTCATGGATAGATTCGCGCGACATGGTTAATCGTTTGAATGTGCGCTACGACGAAATCCCTATTTCTGATTGCTTTACTGCGTTTCGACATTCACTGGATTTTGAGTTTGCCAATTTGGCGGAAGACGCCACCGAAGAAAATATACAAGCGCGTATACGAGGCACGCTCTTGATGGCGCTATCAAATAAATCCGGCAGTATCGTTCTGACGACGGGTAACAAAAGCGAGATGGCCACCGGCTATTGCACTTTGTACGGTGACATGGCGGGTGGCTACGCGGTGATTAAAGATATAGCCAAGACCTTGGTTTACAGTCTTTGTCATTATCGAAATAGCATTAGCGAGGTGATTCCAGAGCGTATTTTGACTCGCGCTCCTTCGGCTGAATTGCGGGCCAATCAAACCGATCAAGATTCTTTGCCACCCTACGAAGTACTCGACGGCATACTGCGTATGTATATGGAAGAGGGGCAGGGCGTTGCAGAACTGCTCGCCGCAGGGTATCGTCAGGAAGACGTTGATCGTATTGTCCGACTGATAAAAATCAATGAATACAAGCGCAGGCAAGCGCCGGTAGGCCCGCGTGTTACGCATCGTGCGTTTGGTCGTGACTGGCGTTATCCGATTACCTCACGCTTCAAAGAGTAAAATCCATCCATTACCACCCAGAGGAGCACACCGTGAAGCAGATCACCGCCGTCATCAAGCCGTTTAAACTCGACGAAGTCCGCGAGGCACTGGCCAACGTGGGCGTTACTGGCCTGACCGTCACCGAAGTTAAGGGTTTTGGTCGCCAGAAAGGTCATACAGAGTTGTACCGTGGCGCAGAGTATGTGGTTGATTTTCTGCCCAAAGTTAAATTGGAAGCTGTAGTTACCGAAGATGTGCTTGATCGTGCCGTAGACGCTATTGTCAAAGCAGCGCGTACTGGCAAAATAGGCGACGGCAAAATTTTTGTCCGCTCAGTCGAGCAAGTAATACGGATACGTACCGGTGAAACAGGGTCGGACGCAGTTTAAGACGACGACGTTAGCCTTTAAGCAGCACCATCAGCGCGCCGCTGCCGCCGTCCGCAGCGCGCGCCTGACAAAAAGCTAGTACTTCATCTTTTTGCACCAGCCAGTTTCTGACCTTGTTTTTCAACACAGGTTTTTTCCCTAGCGAGCCCAGACCTTTTCCGTGAATGATGCGCACGCAGCGCATTCCTCGTTTGACCGAGCTGCGCACAAACTGCCCTAAGGCGTCTCGTGCCTGATCAGTGCGCAAGCCATGCAAATCCAACTGATCTTGCGTTACCCAACCACCACCGCGTAATTTGCGCAATACATCGGGCCCTATACCACCGCGTACAAAGCTGAGAGTTTCATCAACTTCAAGCAGCGTATCGATACTAAATTCATCGGACAAGGATTCATGCAACGCTGCCTCATCGTCAGCCAACCGCTGGTGTGCGATAGGCTGTGGACGAGGGAGCGGCGTTATCACTCTGGGTGGACTTTTGAGTGGTTCAACTTCCCCCACACTGTTGCGAAACAGATTTGCTTCGCGCTCGCGTTCCCGACGTTGTTGTTCAGCCAGTGCAGCAGCTTCAGCGCGTAATTTCAGCCGCTGTTTTAGCGCCTTGAGTTCGGCAAGGTCTTTGATCATGCAGGTCTCCTGATGGGAACTGCGAGGTAACAGACGGCGATACCGTTACGAGCGCTTATTCCAGACTCTCTAGATAGCGTTGTGCATCCAACGCGGCCATGCAACCGGTTCCAGCGCTCGTTATCGCTTGTCGGTAAACATGATCTTGTACATCGCCAGCGGCGAACACGCCTTCTATGCTGGTCATCGTAGCCATGCCTTCCAGTCCACTCTTGGTCTCAATATAGCCATTATGCATAACCAGCTGCCCATCAAAAATGTGCGTGTTGGGCTTGTGGCCAATGGCTATGAACAGCCCGTGCAGCGTGACTGGCGTAGTTTTGTTGTCTTGTGTGGAGCGGATTACCATGCCAGTTACGCCGCTGTCGTCACCGGTGACTTCATCGAGTGTGTGATTCCAACGTATATCTACCTTACCTTCACTCACTTTTGCCATTAATCGGTCAATCAAAATAGGTTCTGCGCGAAATTTGTCACGACGATGGACGACCGTTACTTTGCTGGCGATATTAGACAGATAGAGCGCTTCTTCAACAGCCGTATTGCCACCACCTATAACAGCGACCTCCTGGTTTTTATAGAAAAAACCATCGCAGGTAGCGCAGGCTGAAACGCCTTTGCCCATGAAATGCTGCTCCGATGGCAGACCCAGATACTGGGCAGACGCGCCGGTTGCAATGATGAGCGCATCGCAAGTGTAAACGCCTGAGTCGCCGATTAAGCGTATCGGCTTTTCCTTCAGGTGGGCTGTGTGAATTTGATCAAAGATGATCTCAGTATTAAAGCGCTCAGCATGCTGCAGCAATCGCTGCATGAGTTCTGGGCCCTGAACTCCCATAGGGTCACCCGGCCAGTTTTCTACATCGGTGGTGGTCATGAGCTGACCCCCTTGTTCTACCCCTGTGACCAGCACAGGATTGAGGTTGGCGCGGGCTGCGTAAACCGCTGCACTGTAGCCGGCGGGGCCGGAGCCAATAATTAAAACACGAGCATGTTTAGGGTTGGACATGAAAATCTTTTGAAATGAGTGAGTGAAGAAGTATTGAGTAAATGCTATGAACGAAGAAATGTCTGACTGGAGGGAGTATCATCCTGAATCGATCCATGCGATAGTTCCGCAAAAATCACAACGAAATTATAGATGAACTGAAGGTCCCCTACGGGACGGCCTTTAGAAATGTGAATCTCATGAGCCGAAACACCCCCACCTATACCCGCACGCCACCTGCTGCGCCGCCTGACGCCCTGCCAAATCGACTCATACGTCTGCTCTCAGAGGCGCGTTGGCTGCTGTTAGCAGCGGTTTGTGCTTACTTAACTCTGGTGATGTTTACTTATACGACCACCGATTCTGGCTGGTCGCAAGCGGGCATGTCGGCCAAGCCCGCTAATTGGGGTGGCTCGGCAGGTGCCTGGTTGTCCGATTTAATGTTTTATGTGTTCGGTTTTTCTGCTTGGTGGTGGTGCGTGGCAATGTTGTCCGCCGTCTGGGTTAGCTACCGACGCCTAGCCAAACGATTTATCTTGGGCCAAGAGTTAGAAGATCCCCACCGCTACGAGGTGTTGATACGCCTTGCGGGTTTTGTGTTGATGGTTTTGGGTAGTTGTGGCCTCGAATTTGTCCGCATGTACAGTTTGAAAGTGAAATTACCTCGCGATCCCGGCGGTGTACTGGGCGAATTGGTGGGTGCCTCGGTTCAGTCTGGTTTTGGGTTTGATGGTGGAACCCTACTATTACTCATGCTGTTTGGGTTGGGCTTTAGCCTCTGTTTTCATGTGTCGTGGTTAGCTGTCGCTGAACGTTTAGGTCATGCGATCGAACGTTTTGTGCACTTGCTAAATACACTCTACATTGAGTGGCAGGATCGTAAAGTAGGGCTTGAGGCGGCTGTAAAGCGTGAAGAAGTCGTTGAACAAGAACGAGCCCGCATCGTTGAATCAAAAGCAAGCTCACCTATACAGATAGTGCCGCAAGTTATATCTGTGCCCAAATCCGAGCGCGTGGAAAAAGAAAAACAAGTATCGCTTTTCCTGGATATGCCCGATACCAACTTGCCGCCTATCTCTTTGCTAGACGAACCACCGACTGAGCAAGAAACAGTGGGTGTAGAAACGCTGGAATTCGTCAGTCGCTTGATCGAGAAAAAATTATCTGATTTTGGCGTTGAAGTGCGAGTTGTCGCCGCTCATCCCGGCCCGGTCATTACGCGCTATGAAATCGAACCAGCCACCGGAGTCAAAGGCAGTCAGATTGTTAATCTTGCTCGCGATCTGGCACGCGCATTGTCGCTGACTTCCATACGTGTAGTAGAAACGATTCCTGGCAAAAATTACATGGGCCTTGAGCTGCCCAATCCGAAACGGCAAATTGTACGTTTGACTGAAATTGTTGGATCTAAAGTTTATAACGATAACTCGTCCTTGCTCACCATAGGCTTGGGTAAAGACATTGCCGGCAATCCCATGGTGGCGGATCTGGCCAAGATGCCGCACTTGTTAGTAGCAGGCACCACAGGTTCTGGAAAATCTGTTGGTATTAATGCGACGATACTTTCACTGCTGTACAAAGCTGATCCGAATCAGGTGCGATTGATTTTGATAGATCCTAAAATGCTGGAACTGTCTATCTATGAAGGTATCCCCCATTTGCTGGCACCGGTGGTAACCGATATGCGCCAAGCGGGTCACGCTCTAAATTGGGCGGTTAATGAAATGGAACGGCGCTATCGGCTTATGTCTAAGCTGGGTGTGCGTAATTTGGCAGGCTATAACCAAAAGATTGTTGATGCGGATAAAAAATCTGAAAAAATCCCTAACCCTTTTAGTCTCACTCCTGATGCGCCTGAGCCATTAGAAAAATTACCCACCATCGTGATCATCATTGATGAATTAGCTGACTTGATGATGGTTGTCGGTAAAAAAGTGGAAGAGTTGATTGCACGTATTGCGCAGAAAGCGCGAGCTGCGGGTATACATTTGATTTTAGCGACCCAACGTCCTTCAGTTGATGTTATTACCGGTCTGATCAAGGCTAACATTCCAACCCGTATTGCTTTTCAGGTATCGAGCAAAATTGATTCAAGAACCATACTTGATCAGCAAGGTGCTGAGGCTTTGTTAGGCATGGGCGACATGTTATACATGCCACCGGGTACTGGCATGCCTGTGCGAGTGCATGGCGCGTTTGTGTCAGATGAAGAAGTACATCGTGTTGTTAAGCACCTTAAGTCGCAAGGTGAGCCTAACTACATCGAAGGCATACTTGAAGGCGGCGTGATGGAGGATGGTGCTGATGCCGGTGGTGTAAGTGCGCCTAACGGTGAAGCTGATCCTTTGTATGATCAGGCTGTAGGTATTGTGCTTAAAAACCGTCGTGCGTCTATCTCGTTGGTGCAGCGTCATTTGCGTATCGGCTACAACCGCGCAGCAAGACTGCTAGAGCAGATGGAGCAAAGCGGGATCGTGTCGACGATGCAATCTAATGGTAATCGCGAAATCCTCGTCCCTACGGGTAATGCCGAATAAACATACGCATCTATTAAAGAGCCTGCTGTGACAATCAGATTATTATTCAGCCTATTTATTTGCTTGCCTATGTTGGCACACGCGTCGGCGCTGGAGCAATTCAAGGCATTTGTGGCAGGTACTAAAAGTGCGCGTGGTGAATTTAATCAGCGTATGGTGAAAGAGGATGGTGGAAAGATGAAAATTTCTTCCACTGCAAATGGCGTATTTCTGTTTGCACGACCCGGTAAATTTATGTGGACTTACCTCAAGCCTTACGAACAAATTTTGCAGGCCGATGGTGAGAAGCTGTATATCTACGATAAAGATTTAAATCAGGTCACTATCAAAACCCTGGGTAATGCCATAGGTTCATCTCCGGCAGCCATACTGTTTGGCAGTAATGATTTGGAAAAAAATTTCACCTTATCCGAAGGCGGATTGCGCGAAGGCATAGAATGGTTGCAAGCCATACCTAAAGCAAAAGACACCAGCTTTGAAAAGATCGGTATAGGTTTAAAAGATGGACTACCTGTGGCTATGGAACTGCGTGATAGCTTTGGCCAGATTTCGTTACTGTCTTTTACCAAGTTTGAAAAAAATCCCTCTCTACTAGGGAATCCATTTCACTTCACCCTCCCCAGGGGCGCTGACATACTTCAGCAATAACTCATGAGTGCCCCTCTCGCCGAGCGCTTGCGCCCAGCTGTACTCGATCAGGTTATCGGCCAAGAGCATCTGCTCGGTGTAGGCAAGCCTTTGCGTGTGGCCTTTGAATCAGGTCAGCCACACTCCATGATTTTATGGGGCCCACCGGGCGTAGGAAAAACGACGTTGGCGCGCTTAATGGCGCAGGGGTTTAATGCCGAATTTATTGCCATATCTGCCGTACTCTCAGGAGTAAAAGATATACGTGAGGCAGTTGAACGTGCCCATGTAATACAAGCTAACTCAGGTCGTCAAACGATATTGTTTGTGGATGAAGTTCATCGGTTTAACAAAAGCCAGCAAGATGCTTTTTTGCCGCATGTGGAAAGTGGTTTACTGACCTTTATAGGTGCCACCACTGAGAACCCATCCTTTGAAGTCAATGGCGCCTTGCTGTCACGAGCTGCAGTGTATGTACTGAAATCATTAACAGTTGACGACTTGCTCAAATTAATTGAGCGAGCGATTGCCATCGACCAGGAACTCAGCATAGACGACGCAGCCAAGCAATTACTGGCCGCTAGTGCAGATGGCGATGGCCGCAAGCTGTTAAATAATATAGAAATTGTTTTGCGTGCAGCAAAACAAAAAAAAGTAAGCGTCATAGGCGCGGCCTTGTTAAAAGAAAGTTTGGGCGATGCGCTGCGTCGCTTCGACAAAGGCGGTGATGCTTTTTATGATCAGATATCGGCGTTACACAAATCAGTACGCGGATCGAATCCCGATGCGGCGTTGTACTGGTTGGTGCGCATGCTCGATGGCGGCGCTGATCCTCGCTATCTTTGCAGGCGATTGATACGCATGGCCAGCGAAGACATAGGGTTGGCTGATCCCAGAGCATTGAGATTGACCTTGGATGCCGCCGAAACGTATGAACGATTAGGCTCACCCGAAGGTGAGTTGGCGCTGGCCGAGGCTGCGGTTTATTTAGCGTGTGCTGCCAAATCGAATGCGGTTTATAACGCCTACAACCAGGTGCGTGCCTTCATAGCCAAAGACGCATCCCGACCCGTGCCTGAGCATTTACGTAATGCCCCTACCAATTTAATGAAAGAGCTAGGCTACGGTAAGTTGTACCGCTATGCTCACGACGAATCCGAAGCCTATGCTGCCGGTGAAACCTATCTGCCGGACGGCATACATGAGCCGGGTTGGTATCAGCCTGTGCCGCGGGGTTTGGAGGTCAAGATTGCAGACAAGCTGGCGTATCTTAGGCAATTGGATGCCGAATACAAAGCCGGCCAAAAAAAATAATTATATTTTTATCAGGGGCTAAGCTGAGCTAATGACAGGGACCAAATCCCGCCCTTGGTACAATCGTGTTTTTGGTTTTAACCTGACGCCTCCCCTATGATTGACATCCAACTTCTACGCAAGGACATCGCAGCCGTTGCTGTACGTCTGGCTCAACGCAAATTCACTCTCGACACGGCTGCATTCAATGCACTTGAGGCTGAACGTAAATCGATTCAGACCCGCACCGAGGAATTACAAGCGCAGCGCAATACCCTCTCAAAACAAATCGGCATTCTCAAAGGTAAAGGCGAAGACACTGCCGCCGTGATGGCTGAGGTAGCCGGTCTGGGTGATGAGTTGAAAGCCTCTACCGAACATCTCGATAGTGTTCAGATGAAGCTGGCTGACTTCATGCAAGCCATACCCAATCTGCCGCACGAGTCTGTTCCTGAGGGCAGCGATGAATCGGCAAACGTTGAAATACGTAAGATAGGTACGCCGCGTCACTTTGATTTTGAGGTGCGAGATCATGTGGATCTGGGTGCACCGTTGGGATTAGATTTTGATACGGGTGCCAAGCTCTCTGGTGCGCGCTTTTCAGTGATGAAGGGTGGCATCGCTCGCTTGCATCGCGCTATTGCCCAATTCATGCTCGATACGCACACAGCAGACCATGGTTATACCGAATGCTACACACCGTATATCGTTAATACCGATACCTTACGAGGCACAGGTCAGTTACCTAAATTTGAAGCCGATCTTTTTGCAGTGAAAAAGGGCGGTCAAGAAGGTGAAAGCGAAGCACTATATTTAATTCCTACAGCAGAAGTCACGCTAACCAATTTCGTGCGTGATGAAATCATCAATCCAGATCAATTGCCTATGCGCTTGGTTGCGCATTCGCCGTGTTTTCGTTCTGAGGCAGGTAGTTATGGTCGCGATACACGCGGCATGATTCGTCAACATCAATTCGACAAAGTAGAAATGGTGCAGATAGCGGATCCTGAGCATTCGTATCAGCAATTGGAAGAAATGTGCAGTCATGCAGAAAACATACTCAAAAAATTAGGCTTGCCGTATCGCGTGATGACTCTATGTACCGGCGATATGGGATTCGGGGCGGCCAAGACTTACGATCTTGAAGTTTGGCTACCTGCACAAAATACGTATCGCGAAATTTCTTCGCTATCCAATTGCGAAGCTTTTCAGGCGCGCCGCATGCAGGCTCGGTTTCGTAATGCCCAAGGTAAGGCAGAGTTACTCCATACATTAAATGGTTCGGGCTTAGCTGTTGGCCGTACATTGGTTGCTATTCTCGAAAACTATCAGCAAGCCGATGGCAGCATTAACGTGCCTGAAGTTTTGTGGCCTTATATGGGCGGTGTCAAGCAGTTGAAGCCATAGCGATGAAGATTAACGCTCCAAACCTTACTTCTGTTAGAATCGCGATCTTCTGAAAACACTCGTTTTCGACCCGGAGAGGTGGCAGAGTGGTCGAATGTACCTGACTCGAAATCAGGCGTGGGCGCGAGTCCACCGTGGGTTCGAATCCCACCCTCTCCGCCAGTAACACATCAAAACCCTCGCAATTTATTGCGGG
>CAYUDI010000045.1:0-15491 GCA_964443585.1 uncultured Bifidobacterium sp. | reverse complement strand
CAGAAATTTTACCTACCGGACGTAATCTTCATGGCTTTGATCCTTTCCGCTTGCCAAGTGCGTTTGCTGTTAAGGATGGCAAGCGTATGGCTGAGCATTTGCTCAAGCGCCATATCGAGGATGGAAATCCGCTGCCAGAGACGATAGCGATGGTGTTGTGGGGCACGGATAATTTAAAAAATGAAGGTGCTCCGATAGCGCAAGCGTTAGCGCTGATGGGAGTCAAACCGCGCTTTGACAGCTACGGCCGCATGGCAGGCGCAGAATTGCTACCACTGGAAGAAGTAGGGCGTCCGCGCATTGATGTCGTGATTACCTTGTCAGGCATATTCCGTGATTTGCTGCCGCTGCAAATCAAGCTACTTGCAGAAGCTGCATTTTTAGCCGCCTCCGCGGATGAACCATTAGAGATGAATTTCATACGTAAGCATGCCTTGGCTCACCAGGCTGAACATGGCTGCGATCTTGAAACAGCTGCGCTGCGCGTATTTGGCAATGCCGAAGGTGCGTATGGCTCCAACGTGAGTCAGTTGATAGACAACAGCCGTTGGGATGATGAAGACGAGCTTGCTGAAACCTATACCAAGCGTAAGGGTTTTGCGTATGGCGTGAACGGTCGTCCCGCGCAACAAACGGCCTTGCTTAAGAGCGTATTGGCAGGTGTCGATTTAGCGTATCAAAATTTAGATTCTGTTGAATTGGGTGTGACAACCGTCGATACCTACTTCGATACATTGGGTGGGATTAGTCGTGCTGTGAAACGCGCTAAAGGGCCGAATGCCCCTGTAGCACCGGTCTACATTAGCGATCAAACCAAAGGTAGCGGAACGGTTCGTACCTTGACTGAGCAAGTCGCTCTGGAAACACGCACGCGTATGCTCAATCCCAAGTGGTATGAAGGTCTGCTCAAAAATGGCTATGAAGGTGTGCGTCAGATTGAACTGCATGTCACTAACACCATGGGCTGGTCTGCGACTACAGGTCAGGTACAGCCATGGATTTATCAAAAGCTGACTGAAACATTCATGCTCGATCCGGAAATGCGCGATCGTATGGCCAAACTCAATCCAACCGCCGCCGCGCGTGTAGCAAGCCGATTGCTGGAAGCGTCTAAACGTGATTTCTGGAAGCCGGATGAAGCCACACTTGCACAACTCAAACGTGCTGAAGAGGATTTAGAAGATCGCTTAGAGGGCATTTACGAGCAGTAGAGTGTTTTATTTTTGGTAACTCAGTCGTCGATCACATTTCGTCATTGAGTGATTTTGCCCAGGATAGCCTTGCTAGCTTGGGCATTTTTACATTTGCCCACGATACTTTTTTCAGTGCGCATCAATACCCCTCAGTCACGAAAAAACTGTCCCTGTTTAGAGTGAACTATTGGCCCATTAAAGTTCTTTTTACATCCTGTATGACTTCTGTTACTTTGGGTACAGCTACTTCGATCGATCGCTAAACTATAAAAATGTCATTCAACTAATGACTCATTGCGTCGAGTAACTCGAGCAGCTAGAGGAGAAGAACCATGCACGTGAATTCAGATGCGGCAGATAACTCTGCATCACCGCAGAAAAAACTCTGGTTGATGTCAGCAGATGAAACGTCCAACGAACAGGCGGGGTCTTCCCGGTATTCCGGAAATAAAAATAGCAAAGATGTCTGCCAGTCCTCCTTGATGCAAATTCTGGAATCGCAAATTATTCCTAATTTGTTAAAAGCCAATGAATCTGCTGCGCCATTCTTTTCTACTGATGGTCTGCGATCAGAGCTTCCTACGCAGGAAGAGATTGCGCACTTTTCTGCGCTCTGCATCGCCACCAACCAAGATGCACCCGATATATTTGTTCAATCACTGATGTCAGAAGGATTGAACTCTGAAGCGATCTTTCTTCATCTGTTTGCCCCGGCGGCAAGACACTTAGGCTTTCTCTGGGAAGATGATTTATGTGATTTCACCCAAGTCACTATAGGCTTGGTGAGGATGCAGCAACTGACCTTGCGTCTGGGTATAGAGTTTCAAGAGAAACGTAAATTAGCTATGGATGGCATGCGTGCTTTGTTTGCACCTGTCCCGGGATCTCAGCATACCTTTGGGGTGCTGATGGTTTCTGAATTTTTCCGCAAAGAGGGATGGCAAGTCTGGATGGAGCTGGGCTCTTCAGAAGCGACTTTGCTAGAGGCCGTTGCTAAAGATTGGTTTGAGGTGATAGGCCTGTCGGTAGGCAGCGAAGCGCAAGTTGATTCACTGAGAGAAATTATTCGGCGCATACGGGGATGCTCAGCTAACCGCCAAGCAAAAATACTTATAGGTGGGCCACTTTTGTTATTGTCGCCCGATCTCTATAAAGAAGTCGGAGCGGATGGTGCGTCTGCCGATGCCGCTAGTGCAGTTGATTTAGCCAGAACACTGTTTTCTGCTTGACACCTCATTAATCTTGAATTCCGCACTAATTTTTTGATGCAATTTCCTTGTGCGCCGGGCGTGGTAATTTTCGCTCTCGGTGCCACAGTGCGTATCCGCGCACTATAATCTACCCTCCGTTACTAATTTCACACCTAGTTCAAGTTCATCTGCATTGGCAATTTCATTGGCAGGTGATTAAGACAGCCCCCAGTTCATACCATGCTCAATCAGGAAAACACCGCATTAAGTTCTGATGAAAAACGTTCATGCGCTTCCCTCGCAACGATTTATTCCATGCGCATGCTGGGACTATTCATGGTCCTGCCGGTTTTTATTATCGAGGCGCGTCAATACCCCGGAGGTGATGATCCCTCCAGTGTGGGTCTGGCCATGGGCATGTATGGCTTAGTGCAGGCCATGCTGCAAATACCATTTGGATTAGCCGCTGACAGGTTTGGTCGTAAGCGAGTGATTGTTTTTGGATTGCTTTTGCTTTGTTTAGGTAGTGTTATTGCTGCGTGTGCCACCAGTGTGACCGGTCTCGCCATTGGGCGCGCTATACAGGGTGGGGGAGCCATCTCAGCCGCAGTTACTGCTTTGTTGGCAGATCAAACGCGCGATCATGTCAGAATCAAAGGCATGGCATTAATAGGTGCCAGCATCGGTTTGATGTTCGCCGTCTCACTAATTGTCGGTCCATTCCTTGCCTCTAAAGTAGGTTTGGCAGGTATCTTTGGACTGAGCGCCATCATGGCGCTGGCGGGCATACTCATCATTGCCTATTGGACTCCGCAAGAAATGGAGCAAACCAAACACCCAGTGAAGCAGACGTTTTATCAGTTACGCAAAACCTTGCTGCAATCCGATTTACTGCGTTTAGATTTTGGTGTTTTTGTGTTGTATGCGGTTCAACTGGCTATGTGGGTTGGCATACCCAGTTTAATCACGCAAGCAGGAATACCGAGCCAAGATCATGGTTGGGTCTATCTGCCAGCGGTGCTGCTCTCATTTGTATTTATGGGTATGACCTTGTTTAGGTTAGAGCGCCGCGGCAAGCTCAAACCTTTATTTCTGTCATCGATACTGTGTGTGATTGTTGTGTTGATTGGCATGTATTTTCTGGCGCTATCCACTCCAGATATTTGGGTGTTAGGCGGATTGATCTTTTTATTTTTTAGTGGCTTTAATATTCTTGAAGCCAGTCAGCCTAGTTTGGCATCACGCATGTCGCCTCCCGAGTCACGCGGTGCAGTTCTGGGTGTGTACAACACCTTGCAATCGCTGGGTATATTTACGGGCGGTGCATTAGGCGGTGTGATGAGTCGTTCAGTAGGATTGCCTGGATTATTTTTAGCATGTGCAGGCATCATGACGATATGGTTGTGGGTATCGTGGCCAATGAAGTTTGTTGCGCCCGCTATGGCACCAGCAGAGGCGCAATGAATCAAGCAGCATCATGGTTGTAAAAATTTTTGCAAAGCCAATAAGCCCAGTTGCGGTTGCTCTTCTTGCGGTAAATGTCCTATATCAGGCAAGACAACCAAGCGACTCGTAGCAATAGCGCCCATATAATCCTTCGCATTCGCGACTGGAATCATGGCGTCGCGCTCTCCCCAAATCAATAGCGTGTCTGCGCGTATGCTCTTAAGCATAGGCAGTGGGTCTTTGAGTAGAGTTTGATGAACTCTGGTTGCAATACTTTTTCTCACCCCCGGAGCGCACATCAAATCATGGTAGCGATTGAGCAGGCTGGTCGTGAGTGAATTTGGATCGGCATAAGCGGGTAGCAGGTTCATTTTTAGCGCTGGCTTAGGTAGTGTCCAAACCATAGCACTGAGCATGAATGAAGAGTCCGGTTGCTTGTTGTATTCAAAGCCTTCGCTGGCAAACCCATCGGGAGAAATGAGTATCAGCTTGTCAACGCGCTCTGGGTAGGCATATGCAATTTGCCAGGCTAATTTGCCACCGAGTGAATTACCGATAAAGTTGGCCTTGTTTATGTGCAGTGTATCGAGTAATCCCATGATGACTGCCAGATCATGCGAATCCGAAAAATCATTTTCTGTGTTTTCACCGCTTAGTCCAAAGCCGGGCAAATCCAGCCGTATGACACGATAGTCTTTATCCAGTGCGTCAGCCCACGTATCCCAGGTATGCAGACTGGAACCAAAGCCATGCAAAAAAACCAGAGCAGGTGCAGTTTTTGGGCCACTATCGCGATAGTGCAGCGTGGTGCCCGCTATCGTAGTAAACGCACTGGGTGCTTGCGCATATTTTTCTATCAGTTGCGCAGAGTCTTTATCGGGTGTCCAGAGAAGGTAGACGCACGCTACAATGCCAGCAAACAGTAGGACCATCATGGCTTTAACTAAGTTAGTCATTCTGTAAAAAATAGCAAAAATTAAATCCCGTTCATTTCGCATAGTAGTTGATTTATGAGTAAACATCATGGCAACGCTACTCTCTGACTTATCTGTGGCAGACACTACGCGAAGTAAGCGTAAACGTGTACTCGTACTTGGTGCAACAGGAACCATAGGCCGTGCGACAGTACGTGCGTTGATACGTCAGGGTCATGAAGTGGTTTGTTTTATTCGGTTACGCGCCGGCGAGAGCGCCCAACTGTTCGACGGAGTATCCATACGCCATGGTGATGTAAGTGACCCGGTATCGTTTAAAAATCAGGGTTTTAAAGACGAACAATTTGATGTGGTCGTGTCGTGTCTGGCTTCACGTACGGGCGCTCCAAAAGATGCATGGGCTATTGATTACCAAGCCCATGTGAATGCCTTGATCTGCGCAAAGCAGGCGGGTGTATCGCAGTTTGTGTTGCTATCGGCGATATGCGTACAAAAGCCATTATTAGCATTTCAGCAGGCAAAGCTTGCATTTGAAAAAATGCTGATGGAATCGGATATTACGTATTCTATTGTTCGCCCTACCGCTTTTTTTAAATCTTTATCGGGCCAGATAGAGCGAGTTAAAAAGGGAAAACCCTTTCTTTTGTTTGGTGATGGAACCTTAACTTCATGCAAGCCGATTAGCGACGATGATCTAGGTAACTACCTTGCAGACTGCTTGCATGATCAGACTCGCCATAATCGCATACTGCCTATCGGCGGTCCGGGCGCTGCCATCACCCCCAGAGAGCAGGGTGAAAAATTATTTGTTTTATTGAATAAAGAAGCGCGCTTCAAGCAGGTGCCGGTAGCTCTGCTTGATGCGATCGTCATAGTGCTTAGTGTTTTAGGGCGAATCATTCCAGTGCTAGCCGATAAAGCTGAATTGGCACGCATAGGGCGCTACTACGCGACTGAATCGATGTTGGTATGGGATGCGCAGACGGGCACGTACGATGCATCTGCGACACCATCGACTGGCACTCAGACACTGTTTAATTACTATGCCGATGTGGTTACAGGGGTAGCAGCGCCTGAGCGGGGTGATCACGCTGTTTTTTGATACATACTCTCGCCATTAACCAGCCTGTAAAAAGTATTTCGCTTAAGGAAAAAAATCAACAGGTTTCATTAACTTGTTCTGTTGGCTTTCCATCGCGCCTAACTCCCCGCTTTTTTTTACGTACTCTAGCCATTCAGGATCTTGCCAAAGCTTGGCTCGGCGTTCCTCACGATCGCCTGCATTTTGATACTGCCAGATATGAACATATTCGTTGGGATTACCAGTTTCTACAAAAGCGAAAAGAACAGGTAGGCCCAAGTGGCGAACCTGCGGTGTTTTACCCCATTTTTCATACAGTGCTAAATGTGTTTTTATAGTGCCGGGCTTGCAGGTGTACGTTCTTACGTCGAGCAGCATAGAGCCTCCTGGTTGAATTTACGTGTTTAAGAAAATTAAAAACTAGATTAGTCAATTTTTTTTAAATAGATGCAGGTACAGAATTTATCAGATGCTCTTTAAAGTACTGTGCAATTGGCGGTAAATTTTTACCTTTTCGATAAACAATATGCCATGCAGATTGAATTGGAAAATCAGCGACAGTAAGAATTTTTATATCTTTTCTATTGGAAGATTCAGTCAATGCATGTTTCGAAAGGACGCCTAAGCCCAGGTCACCCGCAACAGCTTCTCGGATAGCTTCGTTACTGCCTAGTTCCATGCGTAAATTAGGTTTAAAGTTTTTACTTTTAAAAAAATTATCAATAGCCATACGTGTACCTGATCCGCGTTCTCGCAGTATGAATTTTTCTGATACTAGATCGGACAAGGTTAAATTTTTTTGTTTCGTTAATGGATGCTCTATCGATGCAATGACGATCAGTGGATTATCCATGAAAATATGATCATTAATTTCCAGATCATTGGGCGGCATAGACATAATGTACAAGTCATCCAGATTTTCTCGCATGCGTGTTAGTACGCCATCTCGGTTTTGTATTTCCAGCGAGACTTCAATATCTGGATACTTATGACAAAAGGTACCTAACAATCTGGGGATGAAATATTTTGCTGTACTTACCACGGCAATACGAAGTTTTCCTCGTGCTAATCCTTTGAGCGCATTGAGTTGTTGTTCATACAGTTCCCATGTGGTTTGAATCTCGCGCGCCGTATTAGCAAGGTCGCGACCTGCATCGGTCAAGCGTACCTTTTTTGCGATGACTTCAAATAAGGGTAAGCCTACAGCATCGGAAAGTTCTTTTAGCCGCATGGAGGCGGTGGGCTGAGTGATGTGCGTGGCTTTTGCAGCCGCAGTAACGCTGCCTGTTTCGGCTAGCGCCAGGAACAGCCTGAGCTGACGAAATGAAATATTCATAGTATTTACACTATACGAAAAATTAAAAAAATCGATTTTACCTTATGAATTGCTCCCATTAGCATATCGACTTTGTTAAGCACTCATTACATACAGGCGAGACATAGTAGGGGTAGGCGGCTCAGGTTAACTCACTGATTTGCTTGGCTGTGTGTTCTTCAGCTGCGTTGGCTGATCGCTCACTTCCCCATCTATTTCCCTCGCTAACAAGGAAAACAGTTATGCAAAATCTTCTCGATCCGGCCATTCTTTTTTTCGTTTTTGGTATCGCTGCTGGCTTATTGCGCTCCAATTTGGAAATTCCACAGTCCATTGCCAAATTTTTATCTTTGTATTTACTCATGGCGCTGGGTCTTAAAGGTGGTTTTGCGTTGGCGAGTTCAGGTTTAAGTAGTTCCGTTTTAACCAGTCTTTTTGCTGCGCTGCTTATGTCGGTGATAGTGCCAGCTCTGGGATATACATTTCTTAAGTCGAGAATGTCCAAGTTTGATGCCGCTGCGGTAGCTGCTTCCTATGGCTCGGTGAGCGCGGTGACGTTTGTCACAGCCATTCAATATCTCGAGTCGCAGCAGTTAACGGCGGGTGGTCACATGGCGGTTGCTATGGTGTTGATGGAATCGCCTGCAATCATCATGGCTGTCTTTCTAGCGAATTTGCTGCGTCAAAATGTATCAGTTGCAGTGCAAGTATCTAGCTTAGGAACAGGAGGCGCAGTGCTTTCCGGCATGGATGAACCCGGCCGTTTTCCATCGATAGGGAAGATACTTCACGAGTCATTTACTAACGGAGCGCATCTGCTGCTGCTGGCGTCTCTGTTAATTGGTTTTGCCAGCGGAGAGACCGGAAAAGCAATGATGAGTCCGTTTTCCTCCGACCTCTTTAAGGGGATGCTGGCCTTTTTCTTACTTGATATGGGGCTGATGGTGGCTAAAAACCTACCTGGTCTCGAAGGTAAATCGCCTGCTTTGCTATTTTATGGCGCCCTAGGACCTTTAGTGCATGCAACCATCGCATTGAGCTTGGCATGGCTACTTAATCTTCCTGTTGCGGATGCCGTTTTATTGATGGTGTTATCAGCCAGTGCGTCGTATATCGTTGTGCCCGCAGTGCTGCGTTATGCCATACCAGAAGCTAATCCCTCGATCTATTTTGGCTTATCGCTAGGCGTGACATTTCCTTTGAATATATTGGTAGGCATACCGCTTTACACGTTTTTTGCTAAAGCGGTGATGATGCCCTGACGTATATTTTTAGCCCTATAAAAACTGAAAACCCTATTCAGCGATATATCGTTTGATTTGTCAGAACAGTGCCATCTGACGTTCGTCCAGAAGAAAGTCCACCACGAACTGCAACAGCAGTGTGTGGTGTATGTAATAGTGCCAGTAGGGCTGCATGTATTTTTTTTGATACCAGCTCTGCTCACTTTCTAGATGGCAGCCTATCAAGCCTATGGGCCCCTGAACGATAGCCATGGCATCGCCATTCGCATAGGTCGCTACTTTGTCAAATTCACCGCCTATAAACGTGGGGCCATCATAAAAATACATTCTGTGATCATCGCCTCGCCAATTAATGTGCGTCGTGGTTGCATAGGACGATTTCACCTCAGCCCGTGCTCGCTTGATGTGTTGAACGACTCGCGTATCTTTGAGTATGTCGAAATAATATTTATCAGCCCAATAAGCACCCATGCAAATACCCAAATATTTGCCGCCTAGATTCAGAAATTTTTTGACGTCATCCAGGTTAGCTTTTAGCAGTGATCCAAAAGCACCGGCATCCCCGACGCCACCGGGAAATACGACCAGTTCGACATCATCAAAAAAATCGTCCTGTACTTTATGTTTGGTGAAGATCTTAATATTGTAGGTAGGTGCGAGCGCCCTCATGATTCCATTAACAGATTCTATGGAACACATGGGATGATGCACAAAAACGGCAATATTTTTTTTCAAAAATTATTCTTGGCTTACAAGGTTGGGTAAAGTTCTTACTGGTGCTTCTTGTATGGGTAAATTTACTAAAGCAGCGAATGCTGCCAAGCCTATATCCGCATACCACATTAATGATAAATCACCGTAGTTAGCAATTGCTAAACCGCCTAACCACGCTCCTAAAAACCCACCGATCTGATGCGACAACAATGTGAGTCCAAACAGCGTTGCAATATAGCGCGATCCAAATAATTTACTCACGATAGCTGCGGTAGGCGGAACGGTTGCTAGCCATGTAAATCCCAAGCCAGCAGCAAAAATATAAAAGACCCATGCTTCTTTTGGCATGAGTAAATACCAGATCACCAGTAGTGCTCTGGAACCATACATTACGCACAGTATGTGTTTGCTACGGAATCGATTAATGCAGCTGCCAACGTACAAGCTACCAGCAATGTTGGCTAAGCCTATGATGGCCAGTGACCAGCTGGCGACTGAGGGAGGCAGCCCGCACAGGTCGACTTCTCCTGGTAGGTGAGTCACCAAAAATGCAATATGAAATCCGCAGGTGAAAAAGCCTGCATGCAGCAACCCATAGCTTGGTGATTTGCATGCATCTTTTAAGGCTAGTCGTAACCCGCCTTGTACCGCAGCGGGTGCATGTACCGCCGACGTATGGTGAGTGAGTTTGCCAACCAGGGGCAGGGCAGCGAGGGAAAGTATCGCCATGGCCCACATCGCTTGCATCCAGCCAAACAACTGAATCGCTTGCTGAGTGATTGGGGCAATAATAAATTGGCCTAGCGAGCTGCCAGCATTAATGACGCCGGAGGCGCTGCCGCGGGATTCAACCGGCAGTCTTTGGGCAACCACACCCATGAGCACTGAAAAGCTGGCTGAGCCAGCACCCGCAGCCGACAATATGCCCAGAGTGATGGCGAATCCTGTGCCATCGGTCATGAACGGCGTGGCGGCGATAGCACTGGCAAACAGTAGTACACCACCCAACAGAACGGGGCGTGGCCCCCAGTGATCTGCCATTGCCCCAGCGATAGGTTGAATGGCACCCCAGACAAACTGACCAATAGCCAGAGCAAAACTGAGGCTGACTATGCCTAAGCCGGTGGAGGTATTAATCGGACTCAGATACAGCCCCGTGGATTGCCGTATGCCCATCATGAGCAGCAGTATGCCGGCTGCCGAGAGTGTTAAGGTCATGACTCCGGGCTGGCGCAGGTTATGAAGCATGGGATGTTTGGCGCGAGGCTGAAATTTTTATGAATTGAGTATACCTAAGCTGATAGGCCTATATCCTCATGTCGGGGGTGAGGTTATCTTCAGCTTTTAACCCGGCGGGTGGGAGTGATGCAGTTTTTTAGAACAATAAATACAAAGTATTAATGTGTCAGGCCATGCCGTTTACGCAGAATACCGCTGGCCGTGGCGATAATTTGTAATTTTTGTTCAGCGATTTGTTCGGACGCTAGCGGGTTATCGGCAAAAGTTGCAAAGCCACAGTCAGGCGTAAACAGTACGCGTTCTTTACCAAAGAGTTGTATGGCGCGTTCACCTTTTTCAAGTACATGCTCCAAACTCTCGATGTGTGCATGTTTTTGATTACAAATACCTACACCTATGCGTACATCATCAGGAATGGCCCGCAGGATTTCCATTTCGCCAGCGCGAGGTGTACATAATTCCAACAACAAGATTCCTACATTGAGGTGAGCTAAGGTATCGATCAGCGGCGTGTAATCACCGGAGAGCGCAGCGGATTCATCTGAGGTCCAATTACCGCGGCACATATGTAAAGCTATGCGCTCTTTAGGAAAACCGGCAGTTACTGCATTGATCAACTCTTTGGCAAAGCCTAACTCAATAGGGATATCATTTTTTTCAGATAGTGCGCCGCACATGAAACTGCGTTTAGATGCAGATCCTGAAAATACGACTTCGGACAATACAGGTTCATCAAGTTGTATCAATGCAGTACCTGATGCTAATAAATAAGCGATCTCTTCACGCAGCACCCGAACGATATCGGTAGCTAGTTGTTCTCGATTGTTATAGGCGCGATCTGAGATACATTCCAGCCACATAGTTCGTGTAAGTAGATATGGGCCAGGGAGCGCGATCTTTACAGGCTTATCGGTAAGTGTGCGTGCAAATTCAAATTCATGCACTGCCAATGGACGACTTCGCCCCAGTGGGCCAAAGACAGCAGGGTGTCTGACTTCTTCAGCGGGTACGTCCAGCGCTCTTAATTCGCGAGCAAATTCATCTGGATCATCAACCAAAGGGAGTAAATCAGTCAGAGGTATCAGTTGGCAGTTATCGAGCAAGCCACCAACAAAACTGGCATAACTATCGCGCCGCTGTTCACCATCAGTGACGACATCGACTCCAGCGCGTAATTGTGCCGAGACGGCTAGTCTGACGGCATCGTCTGCTGTGGCCTGAAACGAAGCCTCATCCAGCCGGCCTTCCATGTGTTCGTGTTTGGCTTGCAGCATCCATCGTGGCCTGGGCCAGCTGCCTATGCCCATAACCGACAAAGGAGCGATGCTGGCTGCTGCCGCGGGCGAGGGAAGTTGCGATGGAATGATGATCTTAACCACGCCACTATCGTGCGCCGCAGGGCTGAGATGTACATCAGCAGCTGACCGCTCAGAGAATTTTCCTTTGGCGATCAAAAAACTCCACTGCCGATTTTTTTTTGTCCACGAAATTAACTCATTACCGGTCAGGCGGGCCCACGCAGGCAGGTCTTCTTCCACTGAAATTTCGGAAGATCGAATTTCTAGCAACCCACCTCTAGGCAGGGGATCAATGTGCTTACGTATAAGCAGTAACAATCCATTGCCGCAGTCCAGATCCCCGCCATCAAAACTGCTGTCGGGTGAGTGGAGGTGTGTTTCGGAGGCTTGCATACCTGGTGAGCTCATCAAAAAATTAATAGCTAAGGCTAGGGCAGGACTCAGACATGAATTCAACCAGCTTGGCACCACCGACGATCAATGCACCTTCGACCAGATTATTTTCATCGAGTTTACGTTTTTTAAAACAAGGTGAGCAAACGAAAATCTTACCGCCCGCCTCAAGAAAGCTGGTCATTAAATCTTTGAGAGGTGCAAAGCCTTCTTCATGAATACTTTCAGCTACGCCTTTCTGAGAGAGGCGCACCGCCTCAATCGACAAAAACACCAGAGTATCTTTATCTGATGCGACCGCCGCATTAGCAACCACAAAGGCGACCGTTGCGCGATCAGTATTGTCAGTACTACAGGTTAGATTGATACAAAATTTACCAGCCATGATGTGTCCTTTTAGTCAAAAAATAGAGATGAAAGAATCAAAAATTTCGAAAAAAATTGAAATTGAATGGATTGCCGACAGTTTACTTCGCTCTACCGCGCAACCAAAAATTTTTTGTTTGTGCATCCACAGCCAGCAGTTCATCATGAGTCATTGCACAAAATGCCTGCAAATCTATGGCAGCTGCCGTATCTAATGCGGTTAGTTTAAGTACTTTGCCTGGATGAGCTCGTAGCCGCTTGCGTACGCCTAAAACAAGTTCGCCGCAGCCCAGATCGCCGGCATTCCATTCATGGTGGTGTTCTATCATTGCTTAATCAAAGTAAAAATTTGTGCGTAACTAAGGCGACCTAGCTAACTAGACGCAAACTGGTCTGGCTATGTTCTTGATCAATTTTTTTATCATTGTCTTCACGCTATGTGAAATAGCTAGCAAAAATTGAGATATCGCAAAGCAGCGTTCTATCAAAGTCGTATTCTAACCCTGCGATCTACCCGATTGGTGCCCAGCCCTCTTGTTTAGGCAATGGTAGGGCGCTGAGATGACGGTTCACATCGTATAGCCCTGAATTCAAGCGAATTCGGGGCTATTTTTTTGAGTTAGACTTACGCCGTTATAAGTACGGATTAGGTCTGTTATGAGTTCTAAAATTTTATCTACGGCGTCTTTGAACGCATTAGTTGAAACAGCGTACCGATCGCCAAGGCGACGACAAAGTCTAACACTGCATCTTACTAGTGATGAGACCTGTCAGCGCTTGTTCAATGCCATTGGCATAGACAGCTACGTGCGTCCGCATCGCCATCTGCTCGACCCCAAACTTGAGACCTTGATTGCTATTCGAGGGCGTTTTGTATTAGTGACTTTTACTGACGAGGGTGAGGTTGAGGAGGTCATTCACTTTCATACGGAAAAACATGAGGCACACCATGATTCGGGTATAGGCGTTGAAATTCCATCAGGAACATGGCACACCATTATTGCGACCGAACCAGAATCTATAATGCTTGAGATTAAAGCAGGTCCATTTCGTGTTGAGCTCTCAAAAGAGCCTGCTCTGTGGGCTCCTGCTGAAGAGACCACAGAGGGGCAAGAGTATCTTGGAGAATTAAAAAAACGAATTGGCCTTGGCTGAGTAAGAGAGAAATTTACGCAGACAGGTAAATATGGTTACGACAATGAAGTTTTATCTGGCGATAAAATTGGGGGCTTCTACTGCGTTACGAGCGCTGGTTTTCAAGGGCATAATCAATCCCATGAGCTTGGCTCCGTGTGCGACAGATAAATCACCGTAGGTTATATCGCCATGGATCACGGCTGACTTACGGAAGACGGCCCGCTCGGTAGCTAAAACATTACCTTCTATTTTTCCTTCGACCGTAATCTGATAAACACTGATATCGCCAACGATTTCGCCTTTTAATCCGACAAATAATTGGACCTTTTTTTCGGGTGGAGATTCGATATTGCCGAAAATCTTTCCATCGATACGGGTGCTGCCAGTCAATACTAATCGACCATGTATCTCAGAGCTTTCGCCTATCAGAGTATCGAATTTTTCTGAGGCAGCCATGATATTGCTGGTATTTTTCAGTGAAAACATCTGCTGCCCTTAATTAACACCATTGGCCTATAACGGCGCACAGAGACATCATGCGCGTTGCCATTCTAAAAACATATCAATGGATATGTTTATCCTAGCGATCTCTTTGCCTTATCAACCAATTTGTCAGAACGTATCATAGTTTTGCCTGTGGGTGACATTGGAGTAAGCAAAGTCAGTTCATTGCACCAAAATTTACAGGCTTTGCACTCAGCATCAGCATGTGCTTGGAATTTTTATAAGACCACTTATCTTTTACAAAGAAATTTATAAAAATCTTCTTCGGGCGAATTGCGCTGAACAGTTTGCCACTTTCCCCCGGATTCACTCGAGATGACAGGCTTCCCTTCTCCATTGAGTCGGCTGTAACTGTAGGACATGAGTTCGCGTGTGCTTCGGTCGCTGCAGTTAGCTTGCATCAGATATTTAACAGACTGAATTTCTTGAGACCTACTTTTGTCGGGACTACCGTAGTTAATTAATATCCAGATCGTGCGTGTATCGGTTTTAACAACCGTCGCCGTATCGTAATAAAAAATATCGCCAATTTCATTTTCAGATAGTTTGACCCAGCCCGCAGTAGCATTCCCAGCTAAGCCAATTAGCACGAGCGGAAAAAGACGAATAAAAACAACAGAGCAAAAGCGGATTTTTTCCATGCTGCAGTTCCCGCCCCAGCGATGGGGATCAATGGTCAGTCAAGTTTATAATTTTTAGAATAAGCTGGCTGGTGTAAACCTCAGGCCTAGTGATATCCAACGATTATCCCTATTGCCACCTGTAGCCCGCCCTACTGTGGTGTCGAATGGGGATTAGTCTCTCCAAAGGCCTCAACCAACCAGGTCACTCTCTCATTTATATTCCATTCAGTGCCCACGCCCCATGTTGCCAGATTTTTTTCTGTGCCTCGTTCCTTGAGCCATCCGGCATTCAGGTGCATGACTAGTTTGTCGTCTGCGAATGATGCCGAGTAAGGAAAATAGACATAGTTATTACCAAATAAATTAGGCCCAGGGCTAATCGCGGGATGGCGTACTGTTCCGGCAGCAATGCCATACCCGTAGCTATTGGTTACGGAAAAGGGTTTTAACTTGAAAAATGTAATCATCCGCCGGTTCACGTCCTGCGGCATCGTAGTAAACACGACCTTGACCTAGTGTGAGCTCGAAGTTTCCAGTTGGGTTGCATGCTGGTAGCGCCCAGACTTCAGAGCTGGCGCGGTACACGCGTACCCAACTTTCAAGCTGGCAGCTACCCGTCGTGGTTAGCCGTGCGTCGTCTGTCACAAATGGACGCGCAGCCCAGCTTGAGGCCGTGACAGCAAGCAGAAAAACAGTCGCAATAAAATTTTGTATTCGCATAGCGAAATAGTGACTAAGGGTTATTGCCAGAGCGTGACAACTAGCTATGCATATCCTAAACCAGTTAATTTTTTTATATCGAATATAGGCGGT
>CAYUDI010000044.1:2670-15548 GCA_964443585.1 uncultured Bifidobacterium sp. | reverse complement strand
GCAGCCTCTGCCTAGTAGTTCATCTAATACAAAGAAAAGTTAGAGCGCTTACTTGTTCGGTTGAGGGGTAATCCGCAAATAAGGCTTAGGCGAGTGATAGCCCTTAGGATATTTTTGCTTAATTACTGCTTCGTCTTGTACCGACAGAGGAATGATGACGTCATCCCCATCCTTCCAATTGCCCGGCGTAGCAACGGTGTACTTATCTGTTAGTTGCAGGGCATCGATGACGCGTAAAACCTCATCAAAATTACGCCCTGTACTCATAGGATAGGTAATCATGAGCCTAACTTTTTTCTTAGGATCAATCACAAACAGTGAACGCACAGTAGCTGTTTCTGATTGATTTGGATGAATCATGTCATACAGAGTGGATACCGATTTATCGGCATCTGCAACAATAGGAAAGCCGACCACTGTTTTTTGTGTCTCTTCAATGTCTTTAATCCAACTCGTGTGCTTATCAGCCGGATCAACAGAAAGTGCAATCGCTTTTACGTTACGCTTGTCAAATTCGGGCTTGAGCTTGGCAGTCAAGCCTAATTCAGTAGTGCACACTGGGGTGAAATCTGCGGGATGTGAAAATAGCACTACCCAAGAATCACCTGCCCACTCGTGGAAGTGGATCTTGCCAATGGAAGAATCCTGCTGAAAATCGGGTGCGGTATCGCCAAGCCTAAGTGTCATTTGTTCTCCTTTGTGGGCTAAAGTACTAAAAAACTGAAACGCTTCGCAACTATACTCGTACTGAATTTCAGGTAAAAATACACTATGGCTTTATCTAAATAGCCTAAGGCTATTTAGACGGTGTTGAATCTTTCTGCACTGTACGAAGTTGATTCATAAAATTTTGTGGTTTTTGAAAACCGATCACACGTACGTTATGAATTTCTTTACCTGCGCGGTCAAAGAAAATAATTCCCGGGGGTCCAAACAAGCCAAAGCGCTTTAGCAAAGCTTTATCGTCAACATTGTTGGCAGTTACATCTGCCTGCAACAAAATCATCTGGCCCATAGCCAACTTGACGCTAGGGTCTGTGAACGTCAGTTTTTCCATTTCTATGCACGATACGCACCAGTCTGCATAAAAATCCAGCATGACCGGCTTGCCATCAGTGCGGGCTAATACCTGGTCTAATTCTTCAACCGTATGTATTTTTTTGAAATTAGTTTTATTCGAGGATTCGTTGCGCAGACTAGACCACGGCGCAAATGGATCTGCGCTACCGTTAGCTATACCTAGCCACTGCACTCCACCAAAAGCTATAAATAATATACCCAAGGTTTTGGGCAGCCATCCTGATGGCCGTGTGGTCAGTAGAAAACCGCCGTAGGCTATGGCCAAGATTCCCCAGCCCCCCATGAGCGCCCAGGACGGAATCAACGACACAACCATCCATAGCGCCAAAGCCAACATGACTACGCCAAATAAGGGTTTGACTAATTTCATCCAATGCCCGGCGCGCGGCAGTAATGATCCAGCGGACAAACCTAAAATAAGTAACGGTACGCTCATACCCAAAGCCATAACGAACAAGGCTGCCCCGCCTATGACGACATTCCGTGTTTGACTTATATAAACAAGTGCGCCGGCCAACGGAGCCGCTACGCAGGGCCCGACGATGAGCGAAGAAAGTGCACCCATACTAAACACGCCAAATAATTTACCGCCTTTTTGGCGCTCAGAAAGTCGCGTTAATAGCAACTGAAGTGAGGCGGGCATCTGCAACTGGTACACGTCAAACATGGCCAACGACATGCCCACAATCAGCAAGGCAAATGAAATTAACACCCATGGTTTTTGTAATGCTGCAGCTAAACCTTCACCGATTAAGCCTGCAGCAACACCTAGGGCGGTATAAACAATGGCCATTCCCATTGAATACGACAAGGAAAGTATAAATCCGCGCCGACGACTAGTCTGCGCACCTTCTCCGACAATAATGAAAGATAAAATAGGCACCATGGGTAACACACATGGCGTCAACGATAAACCCAACCCCAGCAAGAAAAATAAGGGAAGTATCAGCGTCAGTTTTCCACTTGCTAGTGAGGTCTTAATACGGTCACTATCAACATCACTGCTAGGAACAGAGGCGTCAGGTGAGACAACTGTCTTATCAGCTACCGACGATGTCTGGTCTGTATTCGTTAAGCCAGACAAGGAAAACGTTGATTCCATAGGCGCGTAACACAAGCCCTTGTCTGAGCATCCCTGACTGGTGACATAAAGAGTAAATGGCCCGTTGCTCGTCACCGGAACGCGAATGGTTAGCTGCTGCCTATATGTTTCAACATTTTTTTCAAAGTTGGGATCGAATTTGACTTTTCCACTCGGAATAACTGGCTCACTGAGAGATGCACCATTTGCTTTGAAGGCTAGCCGTTCGCGATACAAATAATAGCCTTCTGCAATTCGAAAGTTTACCTCTATCGTATTGGCATCTAGCAGACGAGCACTTACACCAAATGCTTTTTCAGGCGACAAAAAATCTTCTTCTGCATGCGCCAAAGAGCTTACAAGACTAGCTAAACCAACTAAGCACAGAAAAAAACTTATCAGACTACGCATGAGAGTCTTTCGTAGTTTCAGCAGCTACCCAATGTAGATAAGGCGCATGACCAGCAACGATAGGTGTGGCGATAATTTCTGGTAAATCATAAGGGTGTATGTCCAGTATCGCTTGCTGTAATTGATCGTAGTGTTGTTGAGTTGTTTTTATTAGCAGCGTCACTTCAGTTGCCTCGTCTATCTGACCTTGCCAACGATAGATGGATAGCATCCCAGGCATAAGATTGACGCAAGCCGCCAAGCGCGACTCGACCAGCTTTCTTGCCAATAGCTTTGCCGTTACCAAATCTGGAACGTTTGTTAACACCAGTATGACTTGATCCATGGGCGATAAGATCGACATTTATTTGAGCAAACGACGACGAGTAATCACGGTGGCCAGATAAAAAGCACAAAAACAATAAGCTAATAGAGTAAGTATATTAGGCAAAACTGAGCTGGGTAACTCGCCTAGAAGTAATGGTCGCACAACTTCAACAGCGGCGCCGAGCGGAAGTATCCCTGCAATGACCTGTAGCCACGATGGTAATTGGCTAACGGGATAATAGACCCCCGACATAAAAATCATTGGGGTTAGCATCAAAGTGAAATAGTAAGTAAAAAAATCATAACCTCTTGCGATAGCATTAATCACTAGCGCGATCGAGGCAAACGTCACACCCACCAAAAATAACATGGGCGGCACTAGTAACGTTGTGATGTGTAAGCCTATCCCTAGCAAAAATAGAACTCCCAATATTGCAAGGCCAGAAATCATGGCCTTGCTCGCTGCCCACAACATCTCAGCCAAAATTATGTCATCTAAATCCAGCGGCGTATTGAGTAATGAATCCCATGTCTTTTGTACGTGCATACGTGAAAAAGCAGAATACAAGGCTTCAAACGACGCGGCCATCATGACCGACATGGATATGGCTCCGCTAGCCAAAAATTCTATGTACGGTATACCGTTAATTTCTTTGAGCAGGCTTCCTAGTCCGTAACCAAATGCGATCAAGGTAATCAGTGGTTCTGCGATATTGCCTATGACGCTGGCTACAGCAAGCTTGCGCCAGACAAGAAAGTTACGTCGCCAGACTGGCAAAAAACGCAGGCTAAATGTGGGAATGCGATACATATGATTTGTCATGATGTGCATTAGTCCCGCATCTCACGACCGGTAAGTTTCAAAAATAAATCTTCTAGATTGGCTGGGCGATGAAGGTATCTCAGACCGCTTTGACCAGCAAGATTTTGCACTAGTGCTTCAGCATGAGCTGTATAACAAAATGCAGTCTCTCCACTGATCTCTATACGATCCGCCAATGCTCGCGATTGCTCTGCCCAGCCAGAGACGTTTTCTCCATATACTTCGACTACCTGCGGCTCTATGTGCTTTGCAATTAACTCGCGTGGCGCACCTTCTGCAATTAACCGTCCTTGATCAATCACTGCGAGTCGATCACACAAACGCTCCGCCTCATCAACGCACTGCGTTGTTAGTACTATTGTTTCCCCTGCAGCTAGCAAAGTTTTAAGGCGTTCCCACATCACATGCCGAGCCTGAGGATCTAATCCAGTCGTAGGCTCATCCATAAAAATCAAATCGGGATCGTTGACCAAAGCGCGCGCTAAAGTTAAGCGACGTTTCATACCGCCAGATAATTCGTTAATTCGTGCTTTACGCTTGGCTGTGAGGTTTGCGAAATCCAGCAACCAATCTATACGCTCATGCACTTCTCCATCACGCATCCCGAAATAGCGCCCATAGACCAGCAGATTTTCTTCTACGGTGAAATCGGGATCTAAGCTATCCATCTGCGGCACTACACCCACACGCATGCGGGCACGCCTGGCATTTTCTGGTATGTCGTAACCACCCAATGAAATACGTCCGCTATCGGGTTCAGTAAGCCCCAGACAAAGCTTGAGCGTCGTTGTTTTGCCTGCGCCATTGGGGCCAAGCAAACCATAGCATTCGCCGGGTTGTAAACTGAACGACAAATCGTTAACTACTTCGTGTCGCTGTGCGCCTTGACCATACGATTTATTCAAATGTTCAACACTCAATACATCCATTAAATGACCTTGTGTTTTTTAGAGATTGACTTTCAAAAAGTATAAAAGCCAGGCAAGCCTGGCTTTTATTTCCGAACTACTACTCTGCCTTATTCTGCAGATTCAGTCGTTTCAGGACGATCCAACAACTCAACATAAGCCATAGGTGCATTGTCACCTACACGGAAACCCATCTTTAAAATACGAAGATAGCCACCATTACGGTTGGCATAACGCGGACCTAGAACGGCAAACAATTTTAGAACCATCTCTCTGTCGCGCAAACGACTAAACGCTAAACGTTTGTTAGCTAGCGTATCTGTTTTCCCCAAAGTGAGAATAGGCTCTACAACACGACGTAATTCTTTAGCTTTTGGTACTGTGGTCTTGATCGCCTCGTGGCGCAGCAATGACACAGTCATGTTGCGCAACATAGCCAAGCGGTGCGAAGAGGTACGATTTAGTTTACGAAGTCCATGACGATGACGCATGACAATTCCTTTTCAAAGTTTTAGATCCAGCTCTTCTATCGCTTAACTAACACGTCTTTTACAAAGCTGTCAGTTGATGCGCGGGCCGGTAAATTATTTATACAAACTCCGGAAATTAATCCGGATTATTTATCAAGACCCGCTGGTGGCCAGTTCTCGAGTTTCATACCTAACGTGAGACCACGCGAGGCAAGTACTTCTTTAATTTCGTTGAGTGATTTACGACCTAGATTAGGTGTCTTCAACAGCTCATTCTCGCTGCGCTGAATCAGATCGCCAATATAGTAAATGTTTTCAGCTTTAAGACAGTTGGCAGAACGAACGGTGAGTTCGAGATCATCGACTGGACGCAGCAAGATAGGATCAACCGTCGGTGCGCGAGATGGCACTTCGGCAGCGGTTTCTGTGCCTTCGAGCGCAGCAAAAACATTTAATTGATCAACCAATACACGCGCGGACTGACGGATTGCTTCTTCGGGAGTGATGACGCCGTTGGTTTCTATATTCATCACCAACTTATCTAAGTCAGTACGCTGCTCTACACGGGCAGACTCTACTGAATATGAAACACGCTTAACTGGCGAAAAAGAGGCATCGAGAATAATGCGGCCTATCGTCTTATTCGCATCTTCAGTCAGACGACGAACATTACCGGGCACATAACCACGACCCTTTTCAACTTTCACCTGCATATCCAACTTACCGCCGGGAGTCAGGTGGGCAATAATATGATCAGGGTTGATTAATTCCACATCATGAGGAAGATCGATATCTGAGGCAAGAACAGCGCCTTCACCCTCTTTTTTCAACGTCAGCATAACCTCATCGCGGCTGTGCAGTTTGAAAACAACACCCTTGAGATTGAGTAAGATATCAACGACATCTTCCTGCACGCCGTCTAGCGAGGAATACTCGTGTACAACACCAGCGATGATCACTTCAGTAGGCGCATAACCCACCATAGAAGATAATAGGACGCGACGCAGTGCATTGCCCAGCGTATGACCATAACCACGCTCAAAAGGCTCCATCTCAACTTTGGCATGACCTAGACCGAGTGGCTCGACTTCAATAATTCGGGGTTTCAACAGATTGTTATGCATGAATATCCTTTCAATACCCTCGGCTCGTTACGCCGATAAGGCTGATGGCATATCGAAAGGCGCCAGAACACCAAGTTCTGACGCCGGGAAAATTACCGTGAGTACAGTTCGACGATCAGTGATTCGTTGACTTCTTGGTTGAAGTCAGCGCGATCCGGCCAGCTCTTGATTGAGCCTTCCATTTTCTTGGCATCGATTGATACCCAAAGTGGAAATCCTGTTTGCTCTGCAAGGGACAAGGCCTCTGCAATGCGAACTTGTTTTCTGGCTTTTTCACGTATCGCTATGACGTCACCGATTTTGACTTGGTACGACGGAATGTTGACGACATTACCGTTTACGGTGATTGCCTTGTGCGAAACCAATTGACGGCCTTCAGCACGGGTAGAGGCAAATCCAAGGCGATAGGTTACGTTATCTAGACGCGCTTCTAACAACTGGAGCAACGTTTCACCCGTGTTGCCTTTGCGGCGATCTGCTTCTGCAAAATAGCGACGGAACTGACGCTCAAGTACACCGTAAATACGTTTTACTTTTTGCTTTTCGCGGAGCTGGTTACCGTAATCGGAAGTACGAGCACCTGATGTACGACCATGTTGGCCAGGCTTAGAATCTAATTTGCATTTTGAGTCTAGTGAGCGACGTGCGCTCTTGAGGAATAGATCAGTTCCTTCCCGGCGGGCCAATTTGGCCTTGGGTCCAATATAACGTGCCACAATTTCTCCTTGATATGACGCCCCGCACAGCAAATCTGGCAGGCGCTAGTCTGGTTTGCTTTCAACCAAACGGTGGTCTTCAGAACAAAACCCGCCACAACGGCGGGTCACTTACAGGTACTGCAAAAATAAATTAAATACGACGACGCTTAGGAGGACGGCAACCGTTGTGCGGCACGGGTGTGACATCCTGAATCTGCGTAATCTTGATACCAAGACTATTGAGGGCACGAACCGCTGATTCGCGTCCAGGACCAGGTCCTTTTATGCGGACTTCCAAGTTCTTAACACCGCACTCGATCGCTACCTTGCCAGCAGCTTCGGCAGCAACCTGAGCTGCGAAAGGCGTGGATTTACGTGAGCCCTTAAAGCCAGCGCCACCTGACGTCGCCCACGACAGAGCATTACCCTGACGATCGGTGATCGTAATGATGGTGTTGTTGAAGGAAGCGTGGATGTGCGCAATGCCTTCTGCAACGTTCTTTTTGACTTTCTTGCGAACGCGTGCTGCGGCGGCGTTGTTGGGTGCTTTTGCCATAATAATTTCCTAAAATCCGACGAAGGATTATTTTTTCAGTGATTGCGCTGCTTTACGCGGGCCCTTACGGGTACGAGCATTTGTTCGAGTGCGCTGACCCCGGCATGGCAAGCCACGACGATGACGCAAACCGCGATAGCATCCCAGATCCATCAATCGCTTAATGTTCATGGACAGTTCACGGCGAAGATCACCCTCAACGATGAATTTACCTATTTCATCGCGCAGCTTCTCTAATTCACTGTCGTCAAGGTCTTTGACCTTTTTGGTAGCTGGTACGCCAGTAGCATCACAAATTTTGTGAGCGCGTGGACGTCCTATGCCATAAATTGCCGTAAGGCCTATGACTGTGTGCTGATGGTTGGGGACGTTGACCCCTGCAATACGTGCCATGCGTTATTCCTCGATAAATAACGTTAAATTAACCTTGGCGCTGTTTATGACGCGGTTCGATACAAATGACTCGAACGACGCCTTTGCGCTTGATGATCTTACAATTGCGACAGATTCGCTTCACTGATGCGAGCACTTTCATAATGGCCCTCTTTCTTTCAGTCTTCTAATTACTTATAAATTACTTGGTGCGGAAAACTATCCGCGCCCTGCTTAAGTCATACGGCGTCAATTCGACTGTTACTTTATCGCCTGGGAGGATGCGAATGTAGTTCATTCTCATCTTTCCTGATATGTGCCCAAGTACTACATGTCCGTTTTCCAGCTTTACCCTAAAGGTTGCATTGGGGAGATTTTCTAAAATCTCACCTTGCATCTGGATAACATCATCCTTGGACATAGAAAATACTGGTTCCCTATATCAACGCGACGCTATGCCGCCTTTAAAATTTGCCTTGCGCAGCAGAGAATCGTATTGCTGCGACATTACATAATTTTGCACCTGCGCCATGAAGTCCATGGTTACAACCACAATAATCAACAATGAAGTGCCGCCAAAATAAAAGGGCACATTCCAGCGCGCTATCAAAAATTCAGGCAGCAAACATATCAAGGTAATGTAAACCGCACCAGCCAAAGTCAGCCTGGTCAATATCCTATCGATGTAACGCGCCGTCTGATCACCTGGGCGTATACCTGGAACAAAGGCACCACTTTTCTTCAGGTTTTCTGCGGTTTCTTTGCTGTTAAAGACTAAAGCTGTGTAAAAGAAACAGAAGAAAATAATTGCAGCTGCATACAACAATGCATGTACAGGTTCGCCAGGAGCAAGCGATGCCGACAAATCTTTCAAAAACCTAACCACAACACTGTCTGCTTCACCCGAGGTGAACCAACTGGTTATCGTCGCAGGAAACAGAATAATAGACGATGCAAAAATCGGCGGAATAACACCAGCCATATTCAATTTCAGCGGTAAGTGGCTACTCTGACCGCCGTACACTTTATTTCCTACCTGTCGCTTGGCATAATTCACAAGTATCTTACGCTGGCCGCGCTCGATAAACACAACAAGATAGGTAACGAGTGCCACAACTAAACAGATGAAAATTGCACTTAATGCATTCATCGATCCAGTACGAACCAACTCAAACAAACCGCCTAACGCATTCGGCAAACCCGCAGCGATACCAGCAAAAATGATGATCGATATACCGTTGCCTAAGCCACGCTCAGTAATCTGCTCGCCCAACCACATCAAAAACATCGTGCCAGTAACTAAAGTTACTGCTGTAGTGAAACGAAACGCCAAACCTGGGTCTATAACCAAACGAGCCTGGGATTCAAGCGCAATAGCAATACCCAAAGCCTGAAAAGAAGCAAGTACCAACGTACCGTAGCGCGTGTACTGGGTTATCTTTCGTCTTCCTGACTCCCCTTCTTTTTTCAATGCCTCTAGCTGCGGAGACACCACCGACAGTAACTGCATGATGATCGATGCAGAGATGTAAGGCATGATGCCTAACGCAAAAATCGTAAACCTAGAAAGGGCTCCACCAGAGAACATGTTGAACATGCCCAGGATACCGCCACGGTTTTGGTTGAATAAAGCAGCCAACTGAACCGGATCAATGCCAGGAACAGGAATGTGAGCGCCTATCCTAAAAACAACTAATGAAGCCAGCAGAAACCATAAACGCGACCACGGGAAACCGCTTGCCGCACTTTTCGCTAATTTTGAAGTGGTTGCCACTGATTACTTGCCTGTATCCTGACTACTCTACCGAGCCGCCAGCAGCTTCAATAGCTGCTTTTGCACCAGCAGTTGCAATTAAACCCTTGATGACTATTTTTTTAGTCAGCTCACCTGATTTAATTACGCGTACTATCCGTGCCAACTCTGAAACGATACCAGCCTTCTTCAGCACCAAAACATCAATCTCAGATACCGGTAGTTTTTCTAATTCTGATAAACGAACTTCGGCTTTGTACGGTTTCATTTGTGATTTAAAACCACGCTTAGGAAGGCGACGCTGGAGAGGCATCTGACCGCCCTCAAATCCAACTTTGTGAAAACCGCCCGCGCGAGATTTTTGACCTTTGTGACCGCGGCCAGCTGTTTTGCCCAAGCCCGAACCAATGCCACGTCCTACGCGACGTTTTGCGTGTTTGGCGCCATCAGCGGGCTGTATAGTGTTGAGTTCCATGATTTCTCCGATCGTAAGCAAGGCTTACGATACTACTTTCACGAGATACGATACTTTATTGATCATGCCGCGGACCGCTGGGGTGTCTTCTAACTCGGAGACTGAATTAATTCTACGTAACCCAAGACCCCGCACTGTAGCGCGATGTGTTTCCCGCGTTCCAATCAAGCCTTTGACAAGCATTATTTTGATGGTATTAGCCATGTCATTCACCTCAACCAAGAATTTCTTCAACCGTCTTGCCACGCTTGGCAGCGATCTCAGAAGGAGTACTCATTTTTTCGAGGCCGTTAATCGTTGCACGAACCATGTTGTAGGGGTTGGTGGATCCGATTGACTTAGCAACGACATTAGTAACGCCCATTACTTCAAAAATTGCGCGCATTGGTCCACCAGCAATAACGCCAGTACCTTCTTTGGCTGGAATCATCATCACAGACGATGCGCCATGACGACCGTGCACTGTGTGGTGCAGAGTTCCATTGCGTAACGAAACTTTGATCATCTTGCGGCGAGCTTCTTCCATAGCCTTTTGTACGGCAACTGGCACCTCTTTGGACTTGCCTTTACCCATACCTATACGACCATCGCCATCACCGACCACCGCCAATGCGGCAAAGCCCATGATACGACCGCCCTTGACGACTTTGGTTACGCGATTAACTGCGATCATTTTTTCGCGCATGCCATCATCTGGCTTGTCGCTCTGCATTTTTTGTTGCATCTTTGCCATGATGAATTTTCCTTAGAACTTCAGACCAGCTTCGCGGGCCGCTTCAGCCACTGCCTTAACACGGCCGTGGTACCGGAAACCTGAACGATCAAACGCTACTTCAGCAATTCCTGCCTTGAGAGCTTTTTCTGCAACGCGCTTGCCAACCAGTGCTGCAGCGGCGGTGTTACCACCTTTGCCTGATTTGCCAGCTAATTCTTGGCGTACTTCAGCTTCAGCCGTTGATGCGCTGGCCAAAATTTTTGCGTCAGGGCCAATGATGCTTGCGTAAATATGCAGATTGGTACGATGCACCGCAAGGCGGTTTACCTTGAGTTCTGCAATCTTCGCCCGCGTTTGACGACCACGGCGTAGACGGGATGCTTTCTTGTCCATGTTCAACCCTTACTTCTTCTTGGTTTCTTTGATCACCACAACTTCGTCCACGTAGCGAACGCCCTTGCCTTTGTATGGCTCGGGGCTGCGGTAGGCACGAACTTCGGCAGCGACCTGACCAACTTTTTGGCGATCGATACCTTTTATGATGATTTCTGTCTGTGTTGGCGTTTCACACTTCACACCAGCAGGCATTTCATGAACCACAGGGTGAGAAAATCCTAGCGATAGATTTAACTTATCGCCTTGGGCCTGGGCTCGAAAACCCACACCAACGAGAGCTAGTTTCTTCTCGAAACCTTTACTTACACCATTCACCATGTTGTTAACTAAGGCACGTACGGTACCAGACATAGCATTGGCTTCACGTGATTCGTCTGCAGGTGAAAACGTTAGTGTGCTGTCTTCATTTTTAATGACTACTTGCCCAGTCAATGGAAGTGAGAGGGTTCCCTGAGAACCTTTGACTGTTATTTTTTCAGCTGCAATTGACACCTCGACGCCTGCGGGCAACGGGATCGGCATTTTACCTACTCGGGACATATGCTTTTCCTCCTTAAGCCACGTAACAAAGTATCTCGCCACCAGTACCGGTAGCGCGTGCTTTGCGATCAGTCATCACCCCCTGGGGGGTAGATATGATAGTTACACCCAAGCCGTTCATCACAGTGGGTATTTCGCCCTTGCCACGATAAACACGTAAACCTGGACGTGATACACGCTCGATACGTTCGATCACAGGTCGGCCAGCGTAGTATTTAAGTTCAATACGCAACTCTGGTTTGCCGCCATGGTCTGCAACATTAAAATCTTCTATGTAACCTTCGTCTTTCAACACTCGGGCTATTGCCACTTTCAATTTAGACGAAGGCATTAAAACAAATACCTTGTTTACGCTTTGTGCATTGCGGATACGCGTCAGCATATCGGCGATAGGATCGCTCATACTCATCGATTATTCTCCTATTACCAGCTAGCTTTAGTCATACCCGGGATTTCGCCACGCATGGCGATCTCACGGAGCTTGATCCGACCCAAACCGAATTTCCGGAAGGTGCCGCGCGGACGTCCAGTCAGAGCACAGCGATTACGCTGACGGCTTGGAGCCGAGTTACGTGGCAACGCCTGTAATTTTAGGCGAGCCTCGTAGCGCTCTTCTTCCGACTTCGACTGGTCGTCGATGATGGCTTTCAACTCGGCGCGCTTGGCAGCATATTTCTTTACCAGCGCAGCGCGCTTTAGTTCACGGTTAATAAGTGCCAGCTTTGCCATGGCAGCCTCAGTTTCTGAACGGAAATTTAAATGCGGCGAGCAGTGCTTTTGCTTCCTCGTCGCTCTTGGCGGTCGTGGTAATGCTGATATTCATTCCACGAAGTGCATCAATCTTGTCGTACTCAATTTCAGGGAAAATAATTTGCTCTTTAATACCGATGTTGTAATTTCCACGGCCGTCGAAAGCTTTTCCCGAGACTCCACGAAAATCGCGCACACGCGGGAATGCAATAGTTACTAGGCGATCAAGAAATTCATACATGCGGGCACCGCGCAAGGTCACCATACAACCGATCGGATAGCCTTCACGAATTTTAAAGCCTGCAATGGCTTTCCGAGCTTTAGTAATTACTGGCTTTTGACCGGCTATTTTGGTCATATCACCAACAGCATGCTCAATAATTTTCTTATCAGCGACGGCTTCGGACAAACCCATGTTGA
>CAYUDI010000044.1:256-2660 GCA_964443585.1 uncultured Bifidobacterium sp. | reverse complement strand
TCTTGGTCAAACGCGGAACTTGCATTACTGACTTGTAACCAAATTTGGTCGTTAAATCAGCAACTACCTTTTCTTTATAAAATGCCTGTAGACGTGCCATGGTTTACGCCTTCACAACTTCGCCAGTCGATTTGTAAACACGAACGCGCTTACCATCAACAAGCTTTATGCCAACGCGATCACCTTTACCCGTTGCCGAATTGAACAACGCGACATTAGACACATGTATGCGCATAGTTTTATCGACTATGCCACCAACCGTGCCTGTCATAGGATTAGGTTTAACCGCCTTCTTGACTATATTCACACCCTCGACGATGACATGCTGATCGTCTACACGTTGCTGAACTAAGCCACGCTTGCCCTTGTCCTTACCTGTAAGAACAATGACTTCATCATTTTTAAGGATTTTCTCCACAACGACTCCTTACAAAACTTCTGGCGCCAAGGACACGATCTTCATGAAGCGCTCAGTGCGCAATTCACGTGTAACCGGTCCGAAAATGCGCGTACCAATGGGCTCCAACTTTGCATTCAGCAGAACTGCTGCGTTGCCGTCAAAGCGCACTAGCGATCCATCTTGGCGACGCACACCTTTTGCTGTACGCACCACAACGGCATTGTAAATTTCACCCTTTTTGACACGGCCACGAGGCGCAGCCTGCTTAACGGTGACCTTAATTACATCGCCTATACCAGCATAGCGACGCTTGGACCCACCAAGCACCTTGATACACATAACGACACGTGCACCAGTGTTATCGGCTACTTCTAGCCGGCTTTCAGTTTGAATCATGTTTTCTCTTTCCCAACTTAATCCGCCCTCGGCACCGGATGTGCCGTTCGACGATCAGTCTTGGTCCCGCCAGCTGCACTCGTGGTACGAGTTAACCGATTGGGTTGACAAAAAAGTTACGAATTTATTTACCGCTACTTCGCCCTCTTGATTAATTTTCAAGGGAGCAAAGATTATGCACTAAAGCATACGTTCAGCGCAAGCACTAAACGTTTTGCGCTTGCTGTACTACGCGAGTTACAGTCCACGATTTTGTCCGTGATATTGGACGACCTTCCTGAATCTCGACAGTGTCACCAGACTTAGCTACGTTTCCCTCGTTATGAGCATGGTACTTGTTCGAACGAACAATGATTTTGCCGTAAAGAGGATGGCGTACTCGACGCTCAATCAACACGGTGACAGTCTTGTCCATTTTGTCAGAAACAACCATACCAACTAATGTGCGCTTGAGCGCTTTCTTTTCTGGTGCATTCATTATTGGCCGTCCTTCTGATTTAATACTGTCTTAACGCGGGCAATGTCGCGACGGACTTTTTTAAGCTGAGAAGTATTTTGCAGCTGTTGAGTCGCAACTTGCATACGCAGACCAAATTGGGCCTTCAATAGCTCATTCAATTCTTTTTTGAGCGACGCTTCGTCTTTGCCTTGGAGTTCAGATGCTTTCATGAATTATCCTTTTATCGGCCAACCTGGCGTATTACAAATGCAGTCGCCAGTGGCAGCTTGGCAGCTGCGAGTCTAAATGCTTCGCGCGCCAATGTTTCGTTAACTCCATCCATTTCATACAGAACTTTACCTGGCTGGATTTCAGCGACGTAGTACTCTGGATTACCTTTACCGTTACCCATACGAACTTCAGCAGGCTTATTGGAAATCGGCTTGTCGGGGAAAATACGTATCCAGATACGACCACCACGTTTGATGTGTCGTGTCATAGCACGTCGAGCAGATTCGATTTGACGTGCAGTCAAACGACCACGGCCAATAGCTTTTAGACCAAACTCACCAAAAGAAACGGCGGTACCTCGCTCATGCGATATACCTGTGTTACGTCCCTTTTGTTCTTTACGATATTTTCTACGCGCTGGTTGCAGCATATTTATTCTCCCGCTTTATCAGCCGGTGCTACTGGAGCATCGGCCTTCTTTGCACGTACTCGCTTAGCCACAGCCGGCGCAGGCGCTGCAGCAGCTGCATCAGCAGCCGGTGCGTCAGGGCGTTTAGCGCGCGTATTTCGACCTGCTGGCTTGCCATCTTCACGGCGAGGCGCCCGACGCTTACGTTCATCATCTGATGCGACTTCAATCACCGGCGTCTCACCGCTGGCTAAACGATCACCTTTGTAGACCCATACTTTGATACCGATAATGCCGTAGGTGGTTTCAGCCTCGCCAAATCCGTAATCAATATCAGCGCGGAGGGTATGCAGTGGCACGCGGCCTTCGCGGTACCACTCCTTACGTGCTATCTCGATACCATTCAATCGACCTGAAGACATAATCTTGATACCTTGGGCACCTAGTCTCATAGCATTTTGCATCGCACGCTTCATGGCCCGGCGAAACATAATGCGTTTTTCAAGCTGCTGAGCAATTGAATCGGCAA
>CAYUDI010000044.1:0-213 GCA_964443585.1 uncultured Bifidobacterium sp. | reverse complement strand
CGTTTCTGGCTTGCGAATTTCTTCGATGTTGACGTGTACTGGCACACCCATCATCTTAGCCAGCGCAGTCTTCAACACTTCGATGTCCTCGCCCTTTTTGCCTATAACAACACCTGGGCGTGAACTGAAAATTGTGATACGCGCATTCTTTGCGGGGCGTTCGATTAGCACACGGCCAACTGATGCATTCTTCAATTTCTTTTTCAAGAAAGC
>CAYUDI010000043.1:0-15582 GCA_964443585.1 uncultured Bifidobacterium sp. | reverse complement strand
CGTTTATTATCCTGATACCCTGGTCGGCACTGACTCCCATACAACCATGATTAATGGCATTGGTGTTGTGGGTTGGGGTGTAGGCGGTATTGAAGCAGAAGCTGGCATGCTGGGTCAGCCTGTGTATTTCCTGACACCTGATGTCGTTGGCGTGAACTTAACGGGTGTACTGCGCGAAGGCGTAACAGCAACCGATTTGGTGTTGACCATCACCGAGATGCTACGCAAAGAAAAAGTTGTTGGTAAGTTTGTCGAGTTTTGCGGCGAAGGCACGAAATCGCTCACACTCACTGATCGTGCAACTATCGCCAACATGGCTCCTGAATATGGCGCCACCATGGGTTTTTTCCCAGTCGACGAAGCAACCATTGACTACTTTCACGGCACAGGCCGCACGAAAGCAGAAATTGATGCCTTTGCTTCCTACTTCAAAGCACAGGGATTGTTTGGCATCCCTAAGGTCGGCGAGATTGATTACAGTAACACCGTAGAACTTGATCTCTCAAAAGTAGCGCCTTCTCTGGCAGGCCCAAAACGTCCGCAAGACCGTATAGAAATCGGTAACGTAAAAGATACGTTCCGTGATCTTTTCGCCAAGCCTGTGGCTGAAAATGGTTTTAATAAAAAAGCCGATGACCTGGACGCTGAGTACACCACGTCCGATGGCGTAAAACTTCATAATGGCGATGTATTGATTGCTGCTATTACGTCATGCACAAACACGTCTAATCCTAGCGTGCTGTTAGCTGCTGGCTTGCTGGCAAAAAAAGCCGTTGGCCTGGGTCTGAAAGTATCTCCCCACATTAAGACCTCGCTCGCACCTGGATCGCGTGTCGTCACTAAGTATCTTGAAGCCGCTGGTCTGATGCCCTACCTTGAAGAATTAGGTTTTGGCGTAACTGCCTACGGCTGCACCACCTGTATCGGTAACGCAGGCGATCTCACTCCTGCCATGAACGAGGCGATTGTTAAAAATGATGTGGTGGCTACGGCTGTTTTATCGGGTAACCGTAATTTCGAAGCGCGAATACACGCCAATATCCGAGCTAATTTTCTGGCCTCACCACCGTTAGTCGTAGCCTATGCCATCGCTGGCAATGTCACCACCGATCTGATGACTCAACCTTTGGGTAAAGGGAAAAACGGACAAGACGTCTACATCGGTGATGTGTGGCCTACCAGTGCAGAAATTCAGAAGCTCATGAAATACGCCATGAATGCCAAAACATTCAAGGCAAATTACGCCGATGTAAAAGGCGCACCAGGCAAATTGTGGGAAGACATCACTGGCGTAGCTGAAGGCGAAATCTATAACTGGCCTAAGTCTACGTATATTGCTGAACCACCTTTCTTTGAAAACTTCTCTATGCAACCCAAAGCGGCAGCTACAGGCATACATGCCGCCAGAGCATTGGGTGTATTCGGCGACTCCATCACGACCGATCACATTTCACCCGCTGGCTCGATCAAAGACACTAGCCCAGCCGGAAAGTGGTTACAAGAAAATGGCGTACTCAAAGCCGATTTCAATTCGTATGGCTCACGCCGCGGCAATCACGAAATCATGATGCGTGGAACCTTCGCTAATGTGCGCATCAAGAATTTGATGATTCCATTGACTTCCGACGGTACGCGTATCGAAGGTGGCATCACTATTCATCAGCCTAGCGGTCAAGAAATGTCTATTTATGACGCCGCCATGAAATACGTCGATGACGGTGTACCAACCATGATCTTCGCGGGCGAAGAATATGGCACGGGTTCTTCACGCGACTGGGCTGCAAAAGGAACCCAACTGCTAGGTGTTAAAGCCGTTGTTGCACGATCCTTTGAACGTATTCATCGCTCCAACCTCGTAGGTATGGGTGTATTGCCATTGCAATTTATTGGCAACGACAGTATTGAGTCACTCAACATTACAGGCACAGAAAGCTACGATCTGATCGGTATAGAACATGATATCAAGCCACAGCAAGAAGTGACTTTGGTAATTAACCGCTCTAACGGCCAAAGCCAAAAAGTGAAACTACTGCTGCGTATAGATACGCCTATCGAAGTCGATTACTATCGCCACGGCGGTATTCTGCCCTTTGTGCTGCGACAACTCTTGGCTGCGTAAAGTCTCTGGCTACCCGGTAACTATTTTTTTCCGGGTAGCTTTGTCTCTCAAATTATTCATACTGAACTCGGAAACAATCATGTGGAAAATCTTAGTTGCATTCATCCTATTCGCAGCAATCGCTCTGACCGTTGTATTCAAAATGGGCGACAAAGTTGACATGCAAGGCGAAGCTGGTGGACACACTGAAACCAGTGAACAACAGGCGCCAGCATCCCCTGCCGCTACAACCACTGCGCCTGCTGAAGTTCCCGCTGCGATGCCAGCAACGCCTGCTGCAGTAGAGAAAAAATAATTATTTTTCCCATGCGGGTTGGGTACTACTGGGGTGTTTGAAGCTACGCTAGCTTTAAACACCCTGCCTTACTTTACAATCGGGCTCCGATGAGTTTTTGCTCACCTAAAAAATCAGATACATCTCGGTTTGCCAGGTGATTAGCGCACGCTTATTTATGTACGTCGTCCATAACCCGGAACTCAACCATGCGTCGTTCGCTTAAAAATACGGCCCGAAAGTTTTCTGCTGACAGCCAAAATTTGGCAACACTAGCTCAATCGCTGGCTATATCAGGCAGTCGACTTGAGCGTCGTCACTGGGAAAGTTTTCTAGACAAATCGTTAGAAAAATTATTAGGCAATAATCAGCAGCAAGCTATCGATAGCGCGCTCGATCATTTATTTCATACTGATCCACTCGCCTATGATGTGCTGCTTGATTGCGTAGAAACTGTCAGCTCTAGTTGTAGCCAGTCATATGACGGCAAAACCTATAAAGGATTGCTGCTGGCCGTACCTATCATCGCCTGGACACGGTATGTCATACCATCGGGTCAGTTATCTACAGCCCAAATGCAACCATTGTTTGAGCTGCTACGCGAACATATCCTTGCACAAACTACTCATGCCGCACTTGCCCCAGCATTGTTCTCTATCGATCAACTGCCACAAAGCTATTGCGACACTTTTTCACTGACTCGACGTATGGTAGATGCAGCTTTACATAAAAAGACTTTGCAACTACCTTCTGAACTTCCGGAGACTGCACCCTTCCTGGCAGATACACGTTACCTTTTAATTGCAGTCGCTGCAGAAATTAATAAGCCACTGCTGCGATGGGAAGAAATTAATTCAGGTATCAATTCACAACTTAGTCGTCGTAGCGTACTAGAGCATTGGCAGACCCACGCTGTACCCAATATGCAATTATTGCTACCTGGCTGCGGCGTAGATCTCCTTTTACCTGATTCGTATTACGTAGCTTGCCGTGAAGCAGATAAAGCAGTACGACCTATTTCCCTCAAAGCAGCGGTTCATTACCTTACCCACTCGTTATCTGTCGAAGCAAATCAATTGTCTGCTGTCATCGCCTCTGTTGGCGATCAAGCTAACGCCATGCGAATTGATGAATACAGAATTAGTTTTAGCCATAGCGGTAATTCAGATGTTTACTACGGAGTAGTATGGCCGCTCTATGACGAGGAAAGTGCTGATGATGACATTTCACTGGATGCGTCACGTCGGCCAGGCATACCGCCACCACTCTCACCTATGCAGCAAATAGTAGCCACTTTGCGAGAATCGGGCATCACCAAAATACAAAACGCAGAAACTATTTTTTCACCTGAATTTTGTGACGATTGCGGCGCCCCTTTATTCTGCGATTCTAGCGAAGAAATGGTGCATGCAGAAATGCCTGAGGACATAGGAGAAAACAGCGGACATTTACATTAAAGTAGCGTTGATTAAATAAATCCAAGACTAAAATGAGTTAAGCAGATAACAGGGACATAGCGATACAGGTCAAAGTGTCATGCCTCTGATATAATTAGCGACACGTCGGGGCGTGGCGCAGCCTGGTAGCGCACTTGCATGGGGTGCAAGGGGTCGCGAGTTCGAATCCCGCCGCCCCGACCATTAAAATAAAAATCTCAGAAAAGTAAATTCGTCTGAATTTTTTGTTACAAGCATCTTCTTTAGACTAATTCAATAAAAACCACTCTTTCTCGTTAGTGATCGGGAGTCGGGACACACTCTGCAACGACTTGGACCACCAATCTAATAGCGCGCAAGACGTTCATCAGGCTTAGGTAATCTAATAATTTGGTCTTTGTGCAGTTTGCTCAGCGCTTTTTTTATAATTTTATAGATATCCAGGTCAAATTCTGCTTTCCCAGCAGTTGCAAAATCAAAGAGCTCTTCATGGTCGTTTGCCGTTCCAAGGTAGCACCACTTATCCAGGACAATCATTTTTTTACCGTCCTTGATCGCAATGGCGCTATTAAACGGCCAAGTTTGTACTCTAAATAAATTCAGTGCCGATTGGAGTTGTTGGTTGTGGATATCAACAGAGGTAATGCCGATACAAGCGCCCGTACATTTTTTTACCTGGTAACCAAAACAGGGTTTGCCTTCAATTAATTTTTCCAAGCCTAATAGACCTTCACAAAGATGGTATTTTTTTGCTATTGCAGCCAAATAGCCATGAGCTTCGCGTTTGCTATAGAACAAGCCAAAGAGGTTTTCTTGTAGTCCCTGCTGTAAATTTTTATAGTTCACCAGCGTTGGTTTTTGTATGCCCATAACATCTTTTACTAAACTCCAAGCACACAAATCTTTAGAGCGACGGAGCTTAATATTCATACTGGGCATCCGTTCTTTAATCAGTCTGGACTCTAAAATAAGTGCAGACAATTCTCCGCCAGTCTCAATCCATTCAACATCATGAACTTGGAGTGCAAGTTTCATTTCCTTTCGAACCGAAAGAGCGCTATTAAAATGCCCCATGACTCTGCTACGCATAGAAATACTTTTGCCGATGTACAAGGGCGCTTTATTTTCTCCGTAAAAAATATAGCAACCTGGTGTATCAGGAATAGAATCAATCAGTGCTTGATTTATATTTGGCGGGAGACTGGCACTGCCAGTTAACTCCTCAACTGCAGCAAATAATCGTTCTTTTCCTAATAATTTTTCACAAACTCGCCAAAACTGTAAAAGTAAATCAGCATCACCCAAGGCTCTGTGCCTTGCGCTAACCGTGAGCTGATGTGCAGCGATGATCGTATCTAAATTGTGTCGCTGCTGAGCCGGGAAAAGTAAGCGCGATAACTTGACGGTACATAAAACTTTAGGGCGAAAATCAATTCCCATTCGTTTGAACGATGCTTTGATAAAGCCATAGTCAAACCGCGCGTTATGCGCAACAAATATTTTCCCATCAAGCTCTTGTTTTAATTGCAAACCAATTTCATCAAAAACTGGCTTATCTGAAACCATTTGTGGTGAGATGCCCGTCAATTTCTGAATATTTTGCGGAATAAACGTTTGAGGGTTGATCAGGCTTTCCCAAATAATTACCTCATCATTAATTAGGGTTTTAATACCTATTTCAGTTATTCTGTCCCGTTCAAAATTAGAGCCCGTCGTTTCAATATCGACGAAAGCAAATACAGGATCGTTAACTATTCTATTTTTCATTACTGGCACTTAGCTAAACTTGGACTAAAAAAGACAAACCATGTACCTGCTGCATACAGGGTCAGGGTTGATAAATATAGCTACAGGGGTATATACCAAGTATCGAGAGATACCCAAGTCTCTCGCCAAACTTTCAACCAATACCGCTACAAATCTATACCTTCGTTGTTCATGCGGCATGTTCGAGCACTTTGCATAGGAGTGAAAATCAGTTCATTGGTATTAAATTACCACTGTTTATCTGCACCGTATTCGATAAAAATATCAGTTCAATGACATTGCCGTATCAGAAGTCTATCGTATTCAGAACATACTCGAATTAACTGCTGACAGAATTTATATAAGAGGCATACTGTTTATCGAGAATGAGCCTGTACGACTTAATTTCTTGATTAATTTCAATTTGTATAATTAGTCCCTCTAAATCCTGATGGAAAAAAAGCGAAAATGAAAAATTCGATGACACCAAGCTACCGTCAGGATATTGATGGGCTCAGAGCAGTCGCCGTTTTAGCCGTTATTACATTCCATGCTTTCCCATTATGGATGCCAGGAGGCTACATAGGAGTCGACGTTTTTTTTGTTATCTCCGGGTACTTAATTACTACATTGATTTTATTGAAGCAGGAGCTAAATACTTTTAGCTTTTGGGAATTCTACTCAAGTAGGATAAAGCGACTATTTCCATCGCTAATTTTTGTTTTATTAACCTGTCTCCTATTTGGCTGGTTTGCACTACTCTCTGATGAGTACAAGGCGTTGGGCAAGCATATTGCAGCGAGTGCACTATTTATATCCAATTTTATTTTTTTAAGCGAAATCGGTTATTTTGATTTTGCAGCAGCAGCAAAACCTTTATTACATCTTTGGAGCCTAGGTATTGAAGTTCAGTTTTATCTGCTTTGGCCGTTTGTTATTTGGCTGTCTTTGAGGTACAGACTTAGTTTGATCAAGTTAGCTGGCGCTACGCTACTAACCTCGTTACTCTTCAATCTGTTGTTAGTCGAAACTGATGTTTCAGCGACTTTTTATTTACCATTTTCCCGACTATGGGAATTGTTATCGGGTTGTTTGCTTGCCTGCTTGGTGAAGTATAAAGCGAAGGAATTAGTCGAACTGAAAGGAACGCTTTCATCGACAAACATGGTAGACCACGGTCTCGCCTCGTTAGGCCTGTTATTTCTTGCTTACAGCCTGTTTTTTTTCAACCAAGACACCCTTTTTCCAGGTGCATGGGCATTACTACCTACTTTTGGAACAATATTGATCATACTCGCCGGTGAAAATTCCTGGCTAAGCCGCACAGTACTATCGAGTCGATTATTAATTGGTATTGGATTAATCAGCTATCCTTTATATTTGTGGCATTGGCCACTGCTATCGTATGCCGTTATTCTGGAAGGCACTAAACCCAATGAATTGATACGGTTAGCGTTAGTCTTTGCAGCTTTTATACTGGCTGCCTTTAGCTATTATTTTTTAGAACGTCTTTTCCGATACGGTCAAAATTTTCGATCTAAAACTTACTTTCTTATTGTTTCAATGATTGTCGTTGGAAGTGCCGGTTTAACCACCTATGCACTGAATGGTTTTCAAGGAAGAATTTCTAACCAAGAGATACAGGCACAACTAAACGACCTGAATTTTGATCTCCCAGTTAGTACGGGATGGTATTGCGGAAATTTAAATTACGACAGCCCCCCCTGCCATTCAACGGGACCTAATCCCTCCGTAGTGGTGATCGGAGATAGTCACGCCCTGATGATTTATTCTGCACTTCGTGAGCGTTTTCAGTCGAAAGGCCTTGATATTGGCCTTTATGGAGGCAGTGATGGTTGTCCACCACTCTTAAATGTGATTATTCAAGATCAAGGTGGCGATCCCAGAAATTGTTTAGTAAAAGGCTCCAAAGCTATTGAACGTATTATTGCTGACCCATCCATCCACGAAGTGATATTAACGAGTCGGGGACCGATGTACACAACGGCAAAAGGTTTTGGTGATGTTGAATTGGATCAATTTGGCTCTTGGGTACTTTACTTTAAAGGCGAAAAACCTGGTTTCAGGGATAACGAAACCGTATTTTCTATCGCTTTAAGCCAAACCTTGGATGCGCTTCTGGCTGCCGGAAAAAAAGTAACTTACCTGCATGATGTCCCTGAGCTTGGTTTCGATATCAGGCGATGTTCATCCTTTCGGCCCTTGTCCCTGACAACGAAGGACACTAAGTACTGCGGAGTGAGCAGAGAAATTTTTGAAGCGCGAACTCAGTCTTTTAAGCGCATGGTTAATACTATATTAGAGCAGCGGCCTAGCCTCAATGTAATCGATTTGTCCAATGCTTTATGTGATGAGGATTGGTGTTACGGTTCAAAGGATGGTGTTTTGTTTTATATAGATGATGACCATTTAAGTCTCAGAGGTTCTGCTTATGTTGTGGGCAAGCTTTGGGATAAGTTTTGATGAGATAAATTGTGAAAATACTGCTACAAACACCCGATGAGATTCGTCATCAGATTTGGAAAGAATTAAGTCGGGCGACACACGATAGACATCACGCATGGCGAACGCCAGTGCTCGCAACCGCTTGCCCCAATGGGTCAGTCAATGCGCGCACAGTTATTTTGCGGACTGTAAACACGACAGAAGCTCAACTTCAAATTTTTACGGATGCTCGTAGTCCAAAAGTTACAGAAATTGCAGACGCTTCAAATGCTGTCTTTGTTTTTTGGAGCTCAAAATTAAGCTGGCAGCTTCGTATGCGAGTTACTATCTCAGTGCTCACGACGGGGCCAACGGTCGATACCCTCTGGCAGCGCATAAAACAGTCCGCTTCCGCCAGAGATTATTTAAGTCTCTCGCCACCTGGAAGTCTGCTAGAGTCCGATTCGTTCAATTCACCAACTACGACTGAAACTACCCTCAACACATCACACTTTGCGGTGTTAACCATGCAGGTAATTGAAATGGATTGGCTTGAGCTGACAAGTACCGGGCATCGCCGAGCCAAAATCACTACCGACACATGGGAATGGTTAACGCCTTAAGTAATTAAAGCACATTGTTTATTTTGGAGTTATTTATGAAAAACGCGTCATATATATTTTCTTCGGAGCGCCGGGCATTTTTAATTAATGCTTCTATTGGCAGCCTACTTATCTGTGCTACCGCCAATGTGGCAGCTCAAGATATGCTTTCTGAAAACGATACACAGGCAACGGCATTAGGTTATAAATCCGACGCCAACAACGTTGATAAATCCACACAGCCTAAGTATGCCGCAGGTCAAGCCTGTTCTAACTGTGCTCTGTATAGACCTTCTGGTTCCACTGCGGGCATGTGCACGCTGTTCACAGGCAAGCAAGTTTCAGCGAAAGCCTGGTGTAATGCATGGGCAAAAGCCTACTAATCAGTAAGCTTGCGAATTTTTTGATAAAACACGCTTGGAGGATGATTTAAAGGGTCTGCTTGATCCTACCCCCATGAAATTGATATGTAGGCGCATAGTCTTCTCCCCACAACCTTCCTACCGAATTGCCCCAGTTTCAAGTGGTTCTTGCCCACTAAAAAAGTACATGTGAATCAGCGAATTGTTTAAAAAATAATGTAATTTAAGCAATTAATCTAAAAAAATGATTTCCATAAAAATATTTTTATCCTGTAATCATGAGGTTAACCCTATGTTTATAGTATGTTTTAGGTGAAACTTTTCCGAAAAACCCTATAATTGGCAGTTCCTAAAAGTTGCCGCAGCGCAATCATAATAATCACGGGGGAACTTCATGCAGTTGATGTGGGTGTCCGGGCCTACCGGCCATGTGCGAACTATTTCGATCACAGCACGCAAAGTGCTGATCGGGACGTGCGCTATGGCATTCGCTTTGGTTGCCACAGGCTTCCTGCTGTATCTCATCGGTTTCAAGATCGCCATTGAAGTCAGACCCGACCTTGCTCGCAGTCTTGGTGGTGTTACTACCCAAGCTGAGCAACACCGGATGGAATCCGTCTACCGCGAACGATTAGCAAAGCTTCAAGAGATGCTAGATTCCACTGCTAAAGATATACGGCAGTTGCAAGCATTAAAGAACCGATTTATGGAACTAGCAACTCCTGCTAGTTTGCGTGAAAAACGCACTATGAATGAGGATGGTAAGGGCGGGCCGCTCGTACCTTCCGTGCATCCTGGACAGGATCTACGCCAGCCCCTCTCGAACGCATTCGACGACGCGACTCAAGAGTTTGGTCAATTTCAAAACCTGGTCAGCTCTATGCCAAAAGACTGGGATCGCCAGCTGCTGTGGCTACAAACGTTGCCTACAGGTTTACCAATTAGCGGTGATTTCAAGGTTACCAGCGGTTTTGGTATGCGCAACGACCCATTTACCGGTACCTTAGCTCGTCACGAAGGACTGGACTTTACCGCCTCAAGCGGCACACCTATTTTGACCACAGCAGACGGTACTGTGACACGCTCTGGGTGGGAAGAAACCTATGGCAATATCGTCGAAGTAACTCACGCTGAAGGTTTCATGACCCGCTATGCTCACATCAGCAAGCGCCATGTGACTGAGGGGCAGGTAGTCAAGCGTGGTCAAAGAATTGCTGATGTCGGAAGTACAGGCAGATCGACAGGCCCACATCTTCATTACGAAGTTTTTCGATATGGCCGAGTTCTCAACCCGGTTCAAGTTCTGCCTTTGGGAAATAGTTGATTCGGCCTAAACCGCGCACCACTAACTAATTCCATCTCGTTAAATACCCAATCGGTTCAGCCCGGTTCGCGTTATATTGTGGTCATTATTATTGGCGCAGCCAATGCGATGGAGAATGCTATGTTTCGTAAAATGAAACAAAATAAGCTGCTACCCACTCAGGAGAAGTTCGATACTCTGATTGGCGCAACGACTGAGATCTACGGCCGATTGGTTTTGCTTGATAGTGTACGTATCGATGGCAAGGTGGTTGGCAATATTGAGACCGCTAAAGATAAAAAAGTTACCGTTGCCATAGGCCGCTCTGGTGAAGTCTCTGGAGATGTTACTGCTCACCGCGTTATGGTTGCCGGTAAAATCGAAGGCAATATCTACGCAACGGAACGCGCCGAGTTTCATAAAGATTCCGAGGTTCGCGGTGACATTACCTACGGCACCATAGGCGTAGAACATGGCGCTAAGCTACTCGGTTTAGTAATTCAGGCTCAAAATAACTCTACGCCCGCAACTGATGCTCAAGCCGTCATCAAATTAGCGCAAGAGAAGAAATAAAACTATTCCACGAAAAAAAAACCGCCTTTAAAGGCGGTTTTTTTATGAGAGAGACAGGCTTAAGGCTTTTTCTTCAACTCGCCCTTAACCACGCCACCTCGCTGTATGGTGATACTCTTGAAGCTTACTTTGCCATCGACAACAGCTCGGCTACCTATTGTCAGATCTCGACAATCCAGTGCGCCAGAGAAATTACCTTTAACGTTCATGGTATCGCAAGTGACATTACCATCCAGCACCCCAGACACACCTATCTGAATGGAGTGTAGCGACAGCGTCCCACGCACGGTGCCATCGATAGTCAAATAACCACTAGAGCGAATTTCACCAATGAACTCGAAACCCTCACTAATTATGGAAGGCTTGAGGTTATTCACGGATGGCTTAGCTGCACCACCGTTACCGTTTGCATACTGAGCCTGATCGGGCTCGGACGGAGCAATATCCGCTTCGGCCTGAATTATGGGCTCGCTAGGTTCGGGACTAGCCTCATTGAAGGAGGCTTCTGGTCTGTCCCTCACGTCGTTTCGTCTTTTGTTGAACACGTGTCAACCCTCTAAGTCAGTTGGAGCCAGAGGACGTGGAAGGGCTACCATCTCCGTCGATCTTCTGCAGCGAACCTTGTAGATCGCCGCCTTTCTCGATTTCAATCTCTGCATATTGAACAGATCCTAGTGCCTTACCAGTCGAACGAATGAATAGCGACTTCTTAGCAGTCAGCGTGTCATGAATTTCTCCACGCAGGTCGATGATTTCTGCAGTTACTTTACCCTTGATGACTCCTGAGCTAGCAACAATAAGTTCTCTTGCAGTAATTTCACCTTCAATGCTGCCGGATACTGACGCTATATCGGGCACCACAAACGTGCCATTCAGAACAACACCCTCGCCCACCGTCAAACATCCGCTTTGATTTGAATCTGCCAACAGGGCCTCCCAGATTTCAGGTGATGAAAATTTGTAAATCTTGCAAAATTAAAAAATACTTAAAGTCGAATATAAGTACTTCTCTAATATTTGTATCTCAAAAGAAATTATACGGTGAAATATTCCAAAAATCGCCAAAAATTGCAATACTTTGATGAATTTTCACTAATGCAACCTTGCATTTATGCAACATATTGACAGTGTTTTTGCTATTTGTCAGCTAAAACAGATTTCAAATTAAAAATAATCTAGTTTTGGGCTAAGAAAATACTGTGACGAGTCCATGGGTTAGGAAAAATCCAGCACATTGAATCTAATTGACCTCTCCCAACAACGGGCCTCTGACTCATTAAAAAATCAAAAAAATAAGGATAGGAATAGCCAAAACAGAATTTTTTTATTACTATTTAAACAACTTATTTGAATTCCATTGCTTTCTTACTAAACAGTCAAAGACTCGTATAAGAGACAAAGAAAAAAATTGTTCGCCCAGTCAGTATCGTAATAACACGTGTTCGTCTAGTGCTTAGCGATCTAGTTATATAGAATATATATCGCAATCATTACAAAATATCATTTGTATTATATATTGCGAAGCAGCATAATCATGAATGTCTCCTCTATATCTCCTCCTCTGATATAGATTTAGCCCGCTTAAGTAGCGGGCTTTTTTTTTGCCAAGTAATTGAGCTTTTTACCTTGTCAGGCGAAGAATGCAGATCAGGGTCTAAGTAGAACCAAGATACCTTCTAGTTCGACCCTGATACTAGCCACATCAGCAGCTGCGACTGGGGCACTGGAAAGCGTGATGTCGGGCGCAGACGGGCGGGTATCGAGTTTGTTACGTGCGCCGCTGATGGTGAAACCCTGCTCGTATAACAATTCTCTTATACGGCGTATCAAAAGTACTTCGTGGTGTTGATAGTAGCGCCTGTTGCCCCTGCGCTTTACTGGCTTTAGCTGAGCGAATTCCTGTTCCCAATAACGCAATACGTGAGGTTTTACACCGCACAATTCGCTGACCTCACCAATGGTGAAATAACGCTTGGCAGGAATTGGTGGCAATGGGGCCAGCAGAGGCTTGGCTGCTCGATCGTTCATGGAAACAGTAACTAGCCAGCATGCGCAGCAGAACGACGCGTGGCGGTATCCACCATGCCTTTTAGCTTTTGGCTCGCATGAAAGGTAACCACACGACGGGCGCTAATTGGAATCTCTTGACCCGTTTTGGGATTGCGGCCTGGGCGCTGTGGTTTATCGCGTAACTGAAAATTACCAAATCCAGACAGCTTTACAGATTCGCCGCGCTCGAGCGCATCACGTATCTCTTCAAAGAATGTCTCAACCATATCCTTAGCTTCGCGCTTGTTGAGACCTACTTGCTCAAACAGCATCTCTGCAAGCTCAGCCTTGGTTAAGGTAGGCAGTTCTTTTTCCGCAGCCGAGTTTGCCTGGGAAGCCAATAAGGCTCGACCAAGATCAGCGGCAACAACAGATTCCATTTCGACGGGATTGCTGTGATTCATAATGGGTTTTTTTAAGTCAATCCGGCGTGCTTATTTTCGTAGCGTAGCACCAAGCTTTTTGTTGACTATATCAAGAAATGCGTTTACGGCATCATCAATTGATTCGTCTTGCAAGGTGCTTTGAGTATCTTGCATGGTAATGCGGAAAGCAAGACTTTTTTCATCCGGAAGTAATCCTTTTCCACGATATTCATCAAATAAAACAATATGTTGCATGATTCGACAGATAGGATTTACGGAACGCTGTTCTTCAAACATGTCAAAAATACTTTGCACATTTAATGATTGTTTGACAAGCAATGCTAAATCGCGTGTTACTGAAGGGAATTTCGAAATCTCAGTGTAAACAGGAAGCGACTTATGTTGTAAAAAATGAGCATCTATCTCGAAGATAACCGGCGCCAAAGGCAGTTCCAGAATTTGCTGCAACCGAGGATGTAACTCACCAATGAAGCCGATGATTACACCGTCAATCGCTACTTGTGCAGAGCGGCCAGGATGCAATGCCGCATGAACTAGGGGCGAAAAATACAGCTTATGGGGTGCACACAAAGCTTCAAGATCTGCCTTAATATCAAAAAAATCAACGTTGCGTGATTCCTGTCCCCATTGCTCATTGACGACTGGGCCGTAGGCAATAGCGGCAACATGCTTGGACTGGTTAATCCCAGCAACCGTTAGGGGACCATCGACAACTGTTGGGTCATTACGAAATACGCCACCGATTTCAAACACGCGAACGCGGTTAGATTTACGGTTGAGGTTGTATCGAACATTGGTCACCAAACCACTAATCAATTGCGAACGCATTACGCTCATCTGACTAGCAATCGGATTAATCAAACGAATAGGATCAATGTTTCCAGCAAAATCCCGCTCAGCATCTGCCTCGACAAAGCTGAAATTCACGACTTCCTGATAATCCAAATCTGCCAACTGCCGACGCACTGTAAACAATGAGCGGCTCTGCTCTGGCAAAACGCGCATTTGGTTCGCTGATACCGGTGGTAAAGCCGGAATATTTTCAAACCCGTAAACACGCGCGATTTCTTCGATTAAATCTTCTTCAATCTCTATGTCAAAACGATAGCTAGGTGCAGTCACCTCAAAAACTTCATCGTGTTGAGTAAAACTCAAACCGAGTCGATTAAAAATACTCGCTACATCATTGGCATCAAGAGGAACGCCAATGATTTTTGATGCGCGAGCAACGCGCAATCGCACAGGTTTGCGTTCAGGAAGCTTGGTAATTTGGTCGTCAACTGGACCCACCTTAGTTTGACCAGGCACACCGCAAATGTCGATAATCAACTGCGTAATACGTTCGATGTGCTCAACGTTGGTTGAGAAATCAACGCCTCGCTCAAAGCGGTGGGCGGCATCGGTCGAAAAATTATAGCGACGCGCCCTACCCTGTATGGCGTGTGGCCACCAGAATGCTGCCTCTAAATAAATATTTGTCGTCTCAAGCGATACGGCTGTTGCGTCACCACCCATGATTCCCGCTAATGACTCCACTTGCTGATCATCTGAAATCACACCAACCCAGTCATCAATCTCCGTTTAACAGCTTAAGTGATTCATCTTTGCGACCCCAACGAATCTCGAGACTGCCGTGAATTTTATCCAGATCAAAAACGTGTGTGGGACGACCCAGCTCCAGCATCACGTAGTTCGATATATCAACCAATGCTGAGATGGGACGTTGACCACTTCGTTCAAGCCGCTGCTTCATCCATTCAGGCGTGGCCGCTTTCGCATTTAATCCGCGAATCACACGTCCTGAAAAACGCCCGCAAAGATCTGGTGCTGAAATACTTACGTTGAGCTTTTCTTCACTGTTGATTGCAACAGGCTCACATGAGGGTAGCGTTAATGGCGCTCCAGTCAATGCAGCCACTTCTCGCGCAACACCTACAACAGATAAACAATCAGCACGATTAGGTGTGAGCTTGATCGTAAATTTTAAATCATTGAGTTGGTGATACTCACGAAAGTTTTGCCCTATCGGTGCACTCTCAGATAACTCGAGTAAACCACCATGATCATCAGACAAACATAACTCGCGTGCAGAACACAGCATGCCTTGCGATTCAACACCACGCAACTTGCCTGCTTTAATTTCTATAACCTTGCCATCCTGACCCGGAGGCAATTTAGCGCCAGCAAGCGCGCACGGCACTTTCATACCAACACGCACATTGGGTGCACCACAAACTATAGTCAGCAAGGTCCCAGTTCCGGCATCAACCTGGCACACATTCAATCG
>CAYUDI010000042.1:13471-15637 GCA_964443585.1 uncultured Bifidobacterium sp. | reverse complement strand
GAGCGTCCACCAGTGGTCATACGACAAAGTTGTGGAGCCCAGATAACGGCCTGTGGATGTCGACCTGCTGTTATCTACGCCTATGCTCAATCGAAAAGGTAGCGCTTGCCGCCATTGAATAACGATGTCACTTTCACCTACCTGACCGTTCGTGGTCTCTGCGGGTGTGATCTGTATATCCGCCTCGGCCGTCGGCACGCGCTTAAAGTTTTCTAGTGCTTGTTCTATGTCCCGCACATTGAGCACATCGCCGCTCTGAGCAGGCACAGCATTCCACTGTGTAGCGCGCGTACTGCTTGCTGCATCAAAGCGTATGTTCCGTATACGACCAGGGATAAATTTCAGCTCTACTACACCCGCACTCAACTCTTGCGGAGAGGCCAGAACACGACTGGTTATGTAGCCACGCGTGATCAATGCGTTCTGCATACGCTGCATGATTTGATTGATGCTTGCTGTACCCAGGCAGAGATTCCATGGTGGGTCTTGTTTACCCGATGCGGTACGTTCAGCCGCACGGATAAGCCACTGAAATTTTTCTGATAACTCTCCCGTTAGTACGATACGGTGAATCACAAAACACGGTACTTCATCGCGTTTAAGGTAAACATCACTAACCAGTGGTGCAGGCGCCTGTAGTTGCACGTTGGGACGCGGCTCTTGTCGACGCCGCAATTGATTTTCACGCTCTTGCTGCCTCAATAATTCTTGGTCAGCATTTATCGCTGCAGGCACTGTTTGAGCATAACTTGCACCACACCCATACACAAATAGGGGGATGACCACACAATGCCACCGCATCGTAAAAATAATAGACATCGTTTAAAGTTCGCTGATCGACAATGAAATCACGCAACTCAACGCCATATAGTGGGACGTGTGCTTGATGATTTCGATTGTTATTGATCTTTGGCGTAATTCGATGCGGAGAGATACAAGGCGATAGATTTTTTAGCGCATCTTGTAGCGATGAAGATAAAACTGTTGTGACTTTGTATCGACGATGTACCAGTACATACATCGCATCAATAATTTCAGCGCCATTGAAAAAATTTTAGCGGGGTGTTTTGTTCGGTAGCCGCAGTTTGTTTATTTTTAGGTACGCAATTTATTTAGGCATCGCTATTTACGAATGCAAACAAATTAAATAATTTGTTTGATCATCGCACATGGATTTACTGTTTGGGTGCGCTAGGTGTTATGCGCTCATGCTGAACAAGTATCCATGGTTTGACAACCACTACCCATAGCAAGGTATCGTGCTTTAGCCATGTGCTGGCTTCGCCATCGGTTGTTTTATACAACAAGCCCGCATTCATCCATCGTTCTACACTCGGCTTGTCATCAGCTGCAATATGAGCACCCACATCGATTAAATCTAATTCTGTCGCAACGCTAATGACACTACCACTAGCAAAAAATCGTTCGAGTTCTGTCCAGCGCATTTGCGCGGTTTGTTCATTGAGCTCGCTTCGCAATGAAGCGAGAATTTTTTCATGCGTCATGATGATTACGGTATTAATAATGCGGTGGTTTTTCGTGTGGCAGCATGGCGTCTGATTCGCGCGCCTGCAAGTCGCCTAATCGTTTAGCCAATGCTTTACTCAGGCTATCTAACTCATCCATTTGTTTTTGCTGTTGATAGACGGTTTTATTAAGCACCTCGAGTAAATACTCTTGGTGCGCAAGTTTGCTTTCAATAGCAATCAGTTGGTCTTCGATAGTCATGGTGTTTTTCTGAAATGATTTTTACGAACCACGCATGCACTTGCCATCAGCCGCCAGATCGTGGCGCGCCTTGCTTGCGACAAGCATCAGAACAATAGCGAACTTCCGACCAGTTCAATGCCCATTTTTTGCGCCAGGTGTAAGGCCGCTTGCAGGCTTCACACGTCTTCACCGGCAAATTATGTGGATTACGAAAAGGTTTCACAATGTGATTTTGTCGAGCTTATGCTGCCTTGGGTTTTTGCAGTAGCGCTTTTAAATTCGCCAACCTGTTTTGTGGGGTAACCGCTTCGTCCTGATCGGGCAGCGCATCGCCTTCTTCAATCCGCATCTCTTTAATAAACCGTGACGGCTCGCAAACTATGCTTTCTCGTACACGCTTGCGTTTTTTACACCAGGTCAGTGTCAAGCTACGCTGAGCACGTGTAATACCCACGT
>CAYUDI010000042.1:0-13461 GCA_964443585.1 uncultured Bifidobacterium sp. | reverse complement strand
TCTTCTTCTATACGCTGAGCAAAGACCTCAGGCGAGGCGTCCGGATCACCTTTATGCGGCAAGATGCCTTATTCTACGCCCACCATAAATACATGGCCAAACTCTAAGCCTTTGGCAGCATGCAGTGTCGACATACGAACAGCATCGGGATCTTGATCGCGACCTTCCAGCATACTCATCAATGCCACCATTTGCGTTAATTCAAGCAGTGATTTTTCTGCATCGGTGCCCTCACGGCCGCCATTACCTTTTTCTTTAAGCCAGCCTATGAAGTCGAGTACGTTTTGCCATTTTTCCTGGGCTTGGTGATCATCAAAAGCACCATACAAGTAGGGTTCATAATCAATCACTTTCATCATATCGTCGAGTACAGCCGCTGCATTTTCACCAGTGCCTGCCGCACCCACGCGCGCTGCGCGCGATTCGAGTTGATTAATGAAGTTACAAAATTCACGCAGTGGAAATAGCTGACGTTCGCTCAGGCGTGCTTCAATACCCCCTTTAAACACCGCCTCAAACAATGAGCACTGCCACTGCCCTGAAAATTCACCCAGAGCTTCTAGGGTTGCCTGACCTATGCCACGGCGTGGTGTGGTAACGGCACGAATAAAAGCAGGATCGTCATCGGCATTGGCAATCAACCGCAAATAACTCACGATATCTTTGATTTCCGCGCGCTCAAAAAAACTCTGCCCGCCGGACATCACATACGGTATGCGTTCACGGCGCAAGGCTTTTTCTATACTGCGCGATTGATGATTACCACGATAGAGAATTGCATAATCTGAAAATTTAGCGCGGCGCTCAAATTTGTGGGCAGACAGCATGATGGCTACTTGATCTGCTTCAGCCTCATCATCGTCCATCGCCAGCACTTTAACGGGGTCACCCGCGCCATGCTCTGACCATAACGCTTTTTCAAATAACTTGGGATTGTTTCCTATGACCGCATTCGCTGCTTGCAAAATACGTGTGCTGGAACGGTAATTTTGCTCCAGTTTGATTAGCTTAAGATCAGGAAAATCCGTTTGTAGCGTACGCAGATTTTCCATACTCGCACCGCGCCAGGCATAAATAGCTTGATCATCATCACCCACAGCAGTGAACATGGGTTTTTTACCGGGCCCGGTTACTAAGAGTTTTACCATCTCGTACTGACAGGTATTGGTGTCTTGGTATTCGTCGAGTAACAGATAGCGCAGTTTGCGTTGCCAGCGATCACGCGCTGCCTCATCGGTGCGAAACAATTCCACCGGCAGACGTATCAAATCATCAAAATCGACGGCTTGATAACTCGATAGCGTAGCAACGTAGTTACGATAAAGGCGCGCAGCCTGCACTTCATTGTCGTCTTTCGCACTTTTGAGCGCTTCTTCTGGCGTTAGTAATCCATTTTTCCATAAGGAGATCGCTTGCTGCAAACGTCGAATAACGGCTTTGTCGGTAGTCGCTGCAAGATCTTGGACCAACGAAAAACAATCGCTGCTATCCATAATAGAAAAACGCTCTTTTAATTTCAGGCTGGCAGCTTCACGACGCAGTATGTGTACGCCTAGCGAATGAAATGTAGAGACCGTGAGTTGTTTTGCCTGACCAGGCTCATGCAGCAGTTTGGCTACGCGCTCACGCATCTCGAGTGCGGCTTTGTTAGTGAAGGTAAGCGCAGCAATATTTTTTGCTTCATAGCCGCAGGATTGAATCAGGTGCGCGATTTTTTGCGTGATAACGCGTGTTTTACCTGAGCCTGCGCCGGCCAGCACCAGACATGGACCATCAATGTAATTAACAGCAGCGCGCTGCGGCGTATTCAGGCCAGACGGCATTCAGCTAACAATAAATATGAATAAATTATGTGCATACCCATACGGTTTTTGGACTACATCGTGCACAGCCTACATTGTAACGAATCCGCGCGACTAACTCGATGTCCATGGTAAAGTGATTCGATACCAGATTAACTACAGCCTATGAAATTTGTTCACCTGATAGAAATCAACTCGATAGACCATCCTTTGATGGCCCCTTTGAGTCGGACGCAACTCTGGCATGGGTTGGTGCTACGAGCAGAGCGACCCACGCTGTTTGTGCTCGGCCTTGATTCTTGCGACGTGACAGAGCGCTCTGAGCATGGCCTATCACGCACGCTGCACTTCGGTAATCTCATTATTCATGACCACGTTCGTTTTGTGTTGCAACAGCTGGTGCATTATCACGTTCCACAGCAAAACGATATTCCCACTTCCGATTTAACCATGACTATCGAAGAGCCTGCTTCGGGTGCGTTATTTGTACGCTTTGAGTATGACGATCATCAACCAACTGTCGAAGGTGATGAAGCCGAGTTTTACGACAATTTTCGACGCGAAGCCTACAAAGAATCTGATATTGATACTGTGCGCATGATTCGGCAGTTAGCCATGGAAGGCCAGCTCGATGCACCGCTACAGTAATTTTCTTGGCTGCGATTGATTTAAATATCGACTGGATCGACTTCAAGCGACCATCTCAACCGCGATTTCGTTTCTCGTAATGATTGCAGCCACGGCTTTAAAAATGCCTGCAATACAGCGCGTGATGGTGACTCAAGCAATAGCTGCGCTCGCTCCACACCGGCAACCCGCGTAATAGTCATAGGCACAGGATCATTGATGATGATGCCCTCGTGCGGCAGCAAGGATTTAGCCGCAGTTAAAAACTCTAACGCCTTGCTGAGTGTTTTTGCTTCCGCGCGCAACAACGCTTGAAATACAAAGGGCGGCAAGCCTGCACTGCGTCGTTCTTCCACTACGCTGGCGGCAAATCCTGTGTAATCCTGATTCATTAATGCACGATACAGCGGGTGCTGAGGATAGCGTGTTTGTACTAGCACTTCGCTCACACTACCTATACCGGATGCAGCTCGCCCTGCCCTTCCTGCTACCTGCATTAACTGTGCAAAGAGTCGTTCGCTGGCGCGGTAATCTTGCGAAAACAAAGCGGTATCTGGATTAATGACGCCCACCAAAGTCAATCGTTGAAAATCATGCCCCTTGGCGACCATTTGCGTGCCAAGCAAAATATCAACGTCGCCCCGATGCACCGCTTCAAACGCTTCTTGTGCACTTCCCTTACGACGCGTGGAATCAGCATCTATGCGCAGGATGCGCGCATCAGGGAAAAGTGTATGCAGATGTTCTTCTACGCGTTGTGTGCCGCGCCCTAACGGCTGCAAATCTACATTGCCGCAGGTAGGGCATGACGAGGGTATGCGTAATTCCAAACTACAGTGGTGACAACGCAATCGTCGCTCGGGTTTGTGCAGCACCATGAAGGCCGTGCAGCGACGGCAATTACTAATCCACCCACACGCATCGCAATGCATGACGGGTGCATAACCACGTCGATTTAAAAATAATAGCGATTGCTCACCCCGCGCGAGTCGTTCGCGTAAAGCATTGAGCAACGAGGGGCATAAGCCTTCGGTTGCTTTTTCGCGCTCGGTATCAATGAGTCCTACGCGCGGTACCGTCGCTAATGCGGCAGCTCGTTGTGTGAGCGCATGGCGTTGATACTTACCTGTTTCAGCGTGATGCCAACTTTCTATCGAAGGTGTTGCCGAACCCAGTACGACAGGAATCGCTAACTGCCGCGCGCGCCAGATAGCTAAGTCACGCGCTGAATAGCGTAAGCCTTCTTGTTGTTTGTATGACGCATCATGCTCTTCATCGATGATGATGAGCTTGAGATGCGGCATCGATGCGAGTACGGCTAATCGTGTGCCCAGCAAAATATCTGCTTGCGCTTCGTGCGCTGCTAACCAGTGACGCAGTCGTTCCCCTTCAGACAACTGGCTATGCAGCGTCACGACATGTAGGCTAGGAAACGCAGCGCGTACTTGATCTTCTAGTTGTGGCGTGAGATTTATTTCAGGAACGAGTATGAGTATTTGCGCGCGCTCACCCCGAGCAATTGTTTTGTCACGCACTGCTTTTGCGGCTTGTAAATACACCTGCGTCTTGCCACTGCCGGTAATACCAAACAACAGATGACAGGCATAACCTGTCGCTGCGGCGATTGCATCAACAGCATGCTGCTGCTCTGTATTGAGTACGGGTGCAGCAATGGCCACGCCCTCGCTCGCATGCGTTTGAACAGATACTGCCTGTGTCGCTATTTTTTTGAGTGCGCGATCTATGGCACCTGCTTTTGCATCGCGTAGTGCTTTGGGTACAGCAGGCAAGGCGACTTCACCCAAAGGCCGCTGATAGTAATCAGCGGCAAACGCACACAAATCCATCCACTGCTGTGACAATGGTGAGAGTTGATGTCGTAGTTCAATGACATCACGCATTTTTTCATCTGGCACGTCGCTGTGCTCTGTTACACCCACAATCAATCCAGCAACTTCACGCTTGCCAAAAGGTACTCGAACGAATTGCCCGCGATGCGGTTGTTCTGAAGTTACTTCTGATATTGAACATCGGTAATCAAATGTTGTATCAAGAGGTGTGTCTATCGCAACTTGCAGAATTCTGTTGTGCACGTGAGAAGAAAAAAATTTTGACAGTGTTTGTGTAACAACTATATGACGGAAAAAATATTATTCTTTTCAAAGAATCAGAAAAAATAGTTTCACCCGCTTCGTAACGCGACTTAAAGTGATTCCTTAGAAGACCCGCTAACTGCCCATTCCAAAAGCGATTTTTAGGCTATCCACAAAAATTGTGGATAACTTTGTGCACAAGTGCCGCTTGACAAGCGAAAACCCTGATTGCGCGCGGCCTCAAACAATTTGCTCAGAGGTAAGGCAGCTGATTGGTCTCAATAAAATCAATGACTTAGAAATTTGGCGCCACATTTGAAAAAAATTTAAATTTTTTTTCTAGTGTCTTGACAGATCCACGATTTGTGAATAAGTGCGGTTTAACCAACATCAGAGCAAAAACACTCAGGCCGCATGGCTTTGAAGCTACGTGTGCGCTAGACCTGCCTGCGCAGGCTGATGCTGGCTCGCCACAAAACGCCCCAAAAACAAACATATCCACCACAAAAGTTGTCCACTGGCTTGTGGATATCTTTGTGAATAATCTCCGTTTCTAACATCTCTTAGCCATTTCTGTCATCTTGTGCCGATTATCGGACAAAGACAAAAAATATGGCTATCTATATAAATCAATGGGTTAGCAAGAATTTTTACAGTGAGGTCTGCTTACTTTGTGCAAGTCCTTGATTTTTGATCGGCCGCAGGTTTTGTGCATAACTGCACCATTTTGATCAACATCACAGCTTGACTTCCATACAACTACGATAACTTTTCTCAGCCGCGTAAGCGGCGACTAATGCCATGAACTGCCTCAACCAAGGCGGTAACTGACTCGGGCGGGGTGAATTGCGAAATCCCATGGCCTAAATTAAATACATGACCAGTACCCGGGCCAGGCTTACCAAATGAGTTCAGTAGTTTTTCAACTTCGGCGTGAATTTGCTCCGGTTTGGCAAACAGCACGTTGGGATCAAGGTTGCCTTGCAGCGCGACTTTGTGACCGACTTGTTGACGCGCTTTGCCCAGATTCACAGTCCAATCCAAGCCAACGGCGTCGGCGCCACTATCGGCCAATTCGTCTAGCCACAAACCGCCGCCCTTGGTGAAGACGATGCACGGAATTTTTTGACCATCATGCTCGCGCTTCAAACCCTTGATAACTTCGCGCATGTAGTGCAAAGAAAACGCCTGATACACGCCATCAGCCAAAGCCCCGCCCCAGGTATCAAAAATCATCACGGCTTGAGCGCCCGCATCTATCTGGGCGTTGAGGTACGAGGCCACGGATTTAGCGTTGACCGTCAGTATGTGGTGCATGAGATCCGGGCGGTCGTACAGCATGCCCTTAACCAGTCGAAAATCATCTGACCCACCGCCTTCAACCATATAGCAGGCCAGCGTCCAAGGACTGCCGGAAAACCCTATCAGCGGTACACGGCCATTGAGCGTTCTACGGATTTGGGTAACCGCATCAAATACATACTGCAGACTGGCGAGATCGGGTTCGCGCAAGGCGAGCACCGCTTTCTCATCGCGCAGCGGATGGGCAAACCGGGGGCCTTCGCCCTCGGCAAACGACAGTCCCAGCCCCATGGCATCAGGCACGGTCAATATGTCAGAAAACAGTATCGCTGCGTCCAGCGGATAACGGTCCAGCGGCTGTAAGGTCACCTCGGTAGCGTAGTCAGGATTGGTGGCCAGCCCCATAAATGAGCCCGCTTTGGCGCGAGTGGCGCGGTATTCAGGCAAGTAACGCCCCGCCTGACGCATTAACCACATCGGTGTGTAATCCGTCGGTTGACGTAGCAAAGCACGCAAAAAAGTATCGTTTTTAAGTGGCGCGTAGGCGTTAGACATCCTGTTCCTCGGAGCTATTTTCGGATGGCCGTATTATCGCCGAAAGGGCAGGCTAATCCCCAGTTTTAGAGTGATGGTTATTTAGTGCGCATTTTTAGTGGCCAAGCGCGCTAGTGCCGCTGTGCGATGCGGGGCTTTTTTACCCATCCATCAGGGCGCAACCACCACTTCTACCTGGGCTTCGGCCAATATGCTGGCCAAACCGGGTGGCGGCGGCGCGTCGCAAAACAATTTATCGATTTGGGAAAGATGGGTAATGCGCACCAGCGCTTGTCGGTCGAATTTAGCCTGATCTGCCACCAACCACACCTCGCGCGATTGGTCCACGATGGCCTGGGCCACTTTGACTTCGCGCGGATCAAAGTCGCGCAGGGTACCGTCGGGCTCTATGCTGGAAACACCGATGATGCCTATATCCACTTTAAATTGGCGTATGAAATCGACCGTGGCCTCGCCAACGATGGCGCGATCGCGTCCGCGCACCACGCCGCCAGCAACAATCACCTCGCAGCCAGGCTGGCTTGCCAAAATAGTGGCGACATTCAAGTTGTTGGTTACCACATGCAAACCCTGGTGATGCACGAGCGCCCGCGCCACCTCTTCGTTGGTGGTTCCTATATTAATAAGCAGCGAACATCCAGGGCGTATGCGCTCGGCAACGGCGGCGGCAATACGGCGCTTGCCTTCTATATTAAGTATCTGGCGCTGGGTGTAGTCGATGTTTTCTACGGATGAAGGCAGGCCCACACCGCCGTGATAGCGGGCCAAAAGGCGCGCTTCTTCCATTAATTTGACGTCGCGTCTGACTGTCTGGGGCGTAACCGCAAGCTCCTGAGCTAGGTTTTCCACCGAAATGGTTACCTGCCTTTGTACGGCTTCGAGCAATCGCCGCTGTCGCGGGTTTAAGGTCATAACTACACTCCCACACCAGGCCGGGGCACGGCAAAAGGCACATAATGAAAACAAACGAACCGAAACGCTGTCCAAAGTGTTGCTTTTTGTTCGTTTAACGTCTATCTTTGATTGGCATTATCTTCAGTCTGAGTACGCTTGGCAATTCCAACAGGAAAAGTTATCGGCTTTTCCTGCACACAGCAAAACCTGCGTCGACCATCTTGACGCCGACAATGTTGTCGCCAGAGGCTTACTCAGTCTGGGCATCAATTCAGTAACCACCCTAATTCACTACGTCGCCTGCGCTAGCTAATGAGCACTTCTTCCGCCACCCTAGACTGTGATTTGCTGATTGTCGGCGGCGGCGTCAATGGCGCTGGCATCGCACGCGATGCGGCTGGCCGCGGTTTATCCGTTGTGTTGTGTGAAAAAGATGATCTGGCTTCGCACACCTCATCGGCATCGACCAAACTGATTCACGGTGGTTTACGTTATCTCGAACATTACGAATTCGGATTAGTAAGAAAAGCGCTGATTGAACGCGAAGTCTTACTGCGCTCAGCGCCCCACATCATGTGGCCTATGCGCTTTGTTATGCCGCACGATAAAGGCCAGCGACCAGCCTGGATAATTCGCGCGGGTATGCTTGTATATGACTATCTTGCGCAACGCGAAATTTTGCCGGGTTCGGGCAGTATCGATTTGCGCATGCATGCCGCAGGCAAACCTCTGAAGCCAGAATTCATTAAAGGCTTTATTTATTCTGATGGCTGGGTGGACGATGCACGTCTGGTCGTCTTAAACGCATTAGACGCTGCTGAAAAAGGCGCCACGGTTTTGACGCACACGGCGTGTGAATCCGCTGCTCGCGCAGGCGACAAATGGTCTGCGGTGCTGCGCACGGATGAGGGTGAAAAACTCTCTGTGAATGCGCGTGGATTGATTAATGCCGCTGGCCCATGGGCAGCCTCGTTTTTGCAAGATGCCTTGCACCGCCCTAGCGCTAAATCACTGCGCTTAATTAAGGGTAGTCATATCGTCGTTAAAAAATTATTTGATCATCCCTTTGCATATATTTTTCAAAATCCTGATGGCCGCATCGTATTTGCTATCGACTATGAACAGGATTTCACACTCATTGGCACCACCGATATTGAATACCACGGTGATACCAACAAGGTAGAAATAGATCAGGATGAAATTAACTATCTGTGCACTCTGACTGAGCGTTACTTCCGCAAACCTCTTAAGCCTGCAGATGTGGTCTGGGCTTACTCTGGTGTACGCCCACTGTTAGAAGATGAATCATCCAATGCATCCGATATTACGCGCGACTACAACCTGGCAATAGAAGGTGATGTCGCACCCATGCTGAGCGTATTCGGCGGCAAGATTACGACTTTCCGCAAACTCGCTGAAGAAGCCATCGACATGATCGCGCCTAAGTTAGGCAACCACCGTGGCGCATGGACAGCGGATGCTTGCCTTCCCGGTGGCGACTTGTTTGGCAGCGAACCACAAAATCGATCCGTACTTGAATTCGATGCGTACGTTCATGGATTGCAGAAGCAATTTTCCTGGCTGGCGCCCAAGCTTATCGCGCGTTATGCGCGCACGTATGGCACGCGCATTCATACGCTGCTTGCGCGTCGTCATACCGTGCACGATATGGGTGAACCCTTGGCCGAAGGACTGTATCCGGCTGAATTAGAGTACCTAATAAATTTTGAATGGGCGTCGTCCAGCACCGATATACTGTGGCGGCGCACTAAGTTGGGGCTACATGTGCCAGATGGAACGGCGCAGAAAATTGATCAGTGGATTGCCGCAAAGCGGTATAAAAAAGATAACAAACTGATGGTTGCAGTGGGTTGATAACTGCTGCAACACACTCGGAGGAGATAGAGTGCGTCTCGAATTACAAGGCGTAAGTGCCCGTGTTGGCGCTCATACGCATCTGTATACGACTTCGGTCGCGCTGATGGCCGGAGCCATCAACGTATTGCTCGGCCCTACGCTGGCGGGCAAGACGACGCTTATGCGTTTGATGGCGGGACTCGATCGTCCTACAGAAGGCAAAATCATTGCTGATGGTGTGGATGTAACTGGCGTACCTGTGCGTGAGCGCCATCTGGCCATGGTCTATCAGCAGTTCATCAATTATCCTTCACTGAGTGTGTTTGAAAACATTGCTTCGCCTTTGCGAATTGCGGGCAAACTCACTGAAGACGAGATACGCAAAAAAGTTCATGAGATGGCAGAACGTCTGCATATCTCTAACTACCTGGATCGCTCGCCTGCAGCACTTTCTGGCGGCCAGCAACAACGTACTGCATTGGCACGCGCACTCATTAAAGATGCTGGCTTGTTGTTACTTGATGAGCCACTGGTCAATTTAGATTACAAGCTACGCGAAGAACTACGCCGTGAATTAACCGATCTGTTTGCCTCGGGCGGTACCACCGTGGTGTACGCGACCACCGAGCCACTCGAAGCACTGCAACTGGGCGGACAGACATTATTGATGCATGAAGGCCGCGTGCTACAGCACGGCTCCACACTTTCTGTATTTAATGCGCCCGTATCGCTACAAGCGGCGCGCACGTTTAGTGATCCACCTATCAACCTGATGGATGCGCGTATTGATGCGCAAGGCGTGGCGCATTTAGCGCAGGATTTAACCATGCCTCTCTCAGAGCGCCAACGTGCCAAAGCAGCGGGACACAGCCAGGTCGTGCTCGGTGTGCGCGCGCACAGTTTGCGTCTTAATTCGCAAGGCAATGATTTCGCAGTAGGTGCAACCGTTGATCTGTCTGAAATCAGTGGCTCTGAAACCTATGTGCATTTACATAGAGGTGAGTTGTCCCTGGTTGCGCAACTAACCGGCGTGCACACCTTAGATATAGGCGCAGCAACCACGGTGTATTTGCTTCCGAGTGATTTGTTTATTTTTAGTTCGGACGGCGCATTGCTATGCGCACCGGAAGCAACGGGAGAGTGAGATGGCGCGCATAGAACTTGCCGGACTCGCGCACAGCTACAAAGCGCACCCTTCCGAGCCGTCGGACTACGCACTGCGCCCCATGGATATGACATGGAATGATGGTGGTGCTTACGCATTGCTTGGCCCATCGGGCTGCGGCAAGACCACACTACTTAATATCATTTCCGGACTAGTGAGGCCGTCGCAAGGCAAGGTGCTGTTTGATGGCAAAGATGTTACCAACTTGCCCACCGAATCACGCAACATTGCGCAGGTGTTTCAGTTCCCGGTGATTTACGACACGATGACGGTGGGTGAAAATCTCGCTTTTCCATTAAAAAATCGCGGCTGGAAAACGGCGGATATAGAAAAACGCGTAGCGCATATTGCTGAGATTTTAGAGTTGTCGTCCGATCTGAAAAATCGCGCGAGCGGACTCACTGCCGATGCCAAGCAAAAAATTTCTTTAGGCCGCGGCTTGGTGCGACCCGATGTTGCTGCTGTGTTGTTTGATGAACCGCTAACAGTGATTGATCCGCATTTGAAATGGCTGCTGCGTCGCAAGCTTAAAGAAATTCATCACGAGCTAAAACTGTCACTGATCTATGTAACGCACGATCAAATTGAAGCGCTCACCTTTGCCGAGCAAGTCGTTGTAATGACCGAAGGTGAGGTGGTGCAAATCGGAACAGCACAAGAATTATTCGAAGCGCCCGCACATACGTTTGTTGGTTACTTCATCGGAAATCCAGGCATGAATTTAATGCCCTGTGGTTATAGCGCCGATGGTGTGCGCATTGCGGGCGTCACTGGATTTTTACCGCCACGGCGCGGATTGCGTATGGGCGAAGGTAGTTTGAAGTTGGGCATACGGCCTGAGTTCGTTGAATGCGTAGCGCAAGATGCACCTGATAGTTTGCGCGCGCGCGTAATCAGTGCTCGCAATATGGGAACACATTGGTTAATTGATTGTCAGCTGGGAGACTACCGCGTCGCCTGTAAACAGCGATCGGTCCATTCCATTGCTGCTGGTGATGCAGTGGGCGTGCGTCTGCCAGACGAACGCATACTGTATTACGTCAATGAGAGACGCGTCGCATGAAAACCTACAACAACAAAGCATGGTGGTTCGTGTTGCCGGTGATTTTGTCGGTCGCTTTTTCTGCGATCGTGCCATTGATGACCGTGGTGAATTACTCCGTACAAGACATACTCGGCCCCGATCAATCGGTATTCGTGGGCATGGAATGGTTTAGAGAAGTCATGCGCGACCAGGACTTGCATGGCGCGTTAGTTCGTCAACTATGGTTTTCTTTAGCGGTGTTATCTATCCAAATTCCGTTGGGCATAGGCGTGGCGCTAACCATGCCTGCGCACGGCTGGCGCGCTTCGCTCTCACTCGTACTTGTTGCATTGCCTTTGCTGATTCCATGGAACGTCGTGGGTACCATCTGGCAAATTTTTGGTCGTGGCGATATCGGCTTGATGGGTAAGCTGATTAATGATGCGGGTATTTCGTACAACTACACCGGCGATTCATTGGATGCCTGGCTAACCGTGCTGCTGATGGATGTGTGGCATTGGACTCCGTTAGTGGTGTTGCTGTGCTACGCCGGTTTGCGCGCCATACCTGATGCCTACTATCAGGCCGCGAAAATTGATGGTGCTTCGCGTTTTGCGGTGTTCCGTTTTATTCAGCTGCCTAAAATGCGTAATGTATTAATGATTGCGGTGCTGCTACGTTTCATGGATAGCTTCATGATTTATACCGAGCCATTTGTACTCACAGGTGGTGGGCCCGGCAATGCAACGACCTTTCTTTCGCAGTACCTGACACAAAAAGCAGTCGGTCAGTTTGATTTGGGACCTGCTGCCGCGTTTTCGTTGATTTACTTCCTGATCATCTTGCTGTTTTCATTTGTGCTCTACAACTGGATGCAGCGCGTAGGTACAGGAGACAAAACATGATTCGTCAAAATTTCTCGCGGGTTTTTCTGGTGGTGTTTTTGGCACTGTCATTACTGCCGATTTACTGGATGTTAAACATGTCGCTCAAGACGAATGAAGAAATCGTCGGCGTCATGACTATGTGGCCACGTGAGCTTACGTTTAATAACTACATCACCATCTTCACCGATGAAGCCTGGTATGGCGGCTACATTAATTCGATTATTTATGTTGCCTTGAATATGGTGATGGCGGTGTCGTTAGCGCTGCCAGCTGCCTATGCGTTTTCACGGTATTCGTTTTTGGGTGATAAGCATTTGTTCTTTTGGCTGCTCACCAATCGCATGACGCCGCCCGCAGTTTTTCTGCTGCCGTTCTTTCAGTTGTATTCCACATTCGGCATGATGGACACGCATATTGCGGTGGCCTTGGCACACTTGCTGTTTAATGTGCCGCTGGCGGTTTGGATTTTGGAAGGCTTCATGTCGGGCATACCCAAAGAGATCGATGAAACCGCGTATATCGATGGCTATAGTTTTCCTGCATTTTTCGTAAAAATCTTTTTACCCCTGATTAAATCGGGCATCGGTGTAACAGCGTTTTTCTGCTTCATGTTTAGCTGGGTAGAGCTACTGCTGGCGCGCACACTAACCTCTGTTAATGCCAAGCCTATCGCCGCAACCATGACGCGCACTGTGTCAGCCGCCGGCATGGATTGGGGTGTACTGGCTGCTGCTGGCACGCTCACGATCGTGCCGGGTGCCTTGGTGATTTGGTTTGTGCGGCATTACATCGCCAAAGGTTTTGCTATGGGGAGGGTGTGATATGGGTAACGCCTTTTCATGGATGGCTTGGACCTTAGAAGTCGCTGTGTTTTTTATTAGTGTGGTGTTGATGTTGATAGGCATGACGATCTGGCAGGTGCGCTCACCCAGTATTGAGCGCAAAGGTTTTTTACCTATCTCCACCACACGTGGTGATCGATTATTTATCGGCTTGTTATCGGCTGCGTACGTGAATCTGGCATGGGCTGGGCTAACTGATTTAACGCAGTGGGTCGCAGCAGTCTTAGGTTTTGTTGTGTTGTTAGTGATGATGCGTTGGGGTTAGCAAGCGAGTAGTTTTGAGTCAGCCTCGACTCATGCTGGCACCGGGTTTCTTCCCACCGGTGTCGGTTGTTCTGTCCGGGAAGGTGCGAAGAGGAGACAAGATGAAACTTAAACTTAGTGCTATTGCGATCGCAGCAATGCTAGCCTCA
>CAYUDI010000041.1:0-15859 GCA_964443585.1 uncultured Bifidobacterium sp. | reverse complement strand
GCGTATTAACGAGGTGTGCATCGCTTTAACCCACAATTCAGACGGCTCTTCACCATGCAGCAAGTGCAGGAAATGGCCACCTATGGAATCGTCATCGGTTTCGACTTCGATGCGCTTGCCATTGTGGCTGTAGTGATACCAGTACAGCAGCATAGAACCCAATGAGGCCATCAGTCGATCAGCGATATCACGCGCGCCGGGGGAGTTGTGATCTTCTTTTTCTGGGAGTACACATCCCAAAACAGATACGCCTGTACGCATAACATCCATAGGATGGGATGATGCTGGCAGCCACTCGAGAGCAGCTTTCAGGTTAGCCGGTAATCCACGCAATGCTTTGAGTTTTTGTTTGTAGGCCGTTAGCTCGGCTGATGTCGGTAGTTTGCCGTGCACTAGCAAGTGGGCAATTTCTTCAAATTCGCAGGCATCGGCGACATCCAAAATGTCATAGCCACGGTAATGAAGATCGTTACCTGTTTTACCCACGGTGCACAATGCAGTGTTACCCGCAGTAACACCAGATAGCGCCACAGATTTTTTTGGTTTAAAGCCAGTAACTGGTTGATCGCTCATTTTTTCTCCCACATGAAATAGTATTTACTTGGATTTTTGCTGCGCAAATAGCGCATCGAGTTTCTGTTCAAAATCGTGGTAGCCAATGCGATCGTAGAGTTCCATACGTGTTTGCATGGTGTCGACTACATTTTTTTGTGTTCCGTCGCGGCGTACGGCGAGATAAACATTTTCTGCTGCCTTGTTCATGGCACGAAATGCCGACAGAGGATAAAGCACGATACCGATATCGGACGCGCGTAGCTCTTCCACTGTAAATAAGGGGGTTGCACCAAATTCAGTAATGTTCGCCAATACTGGCACCTTGACTGCGTCGACAAACTGCTTATACATAGACAGCTCGGTAATGGCTTCAGGGAAAATCATGTCCGCACCTGCCTCGACACACGCCACAGCACGCTCAATCGCAGAATCCAATCCTTCCACTGCCAGTGCATCGGTGCGTGCCATGATCACAAATTGATCATCGGTTCGTGCATCAACAGCGGCTTTAATACGATCAACCATTTCCTGCTTGGTGACGATTTCTTTGTTGGGACGATGACCACAACGCTTGGCACCCACCTGATCTTCAATATGCATGGCCGCAGCGCCAAACTTGATCATGGATTTTACGGTGCGCGCAACATTGAATGCTGACGAACCAAACCCGGTGTCCACATCAACCAGTAACGGTAAATCGCAGACGTCGGTAATTCTTCGCACATCGGTCAACACATCATCCAAATTCGATATACCTAAATCAGGCAAACCCAGCGAACCAGCAGCTACGCCACCGCCTGAGAGATAGATAGCGCGAAAGCCAGCGCGTTTAGCCAGCAAGGCGTGATTAGCGTTAATGGCGCCTATGACTTGTAGTGGCGATTCTTCTTGTACGGCTAGACGAAAACGCGCACCTGGAGTGAGCTTGCTCATGAGAGTCCCGTTAAAAGTGAAATTTGATTGCTACCCGCAGATTGCAATCACTATGCCATCCCGGGCATGCCTAACCGTGAATCCTTCATGGTAAAAATCCCCCTTAAAAAACAGGAGCTTGCCCAATATATAAAGAAACTTGTCAAGCTGGCATTGGAAAAAATGTTTCACTATATGTTTCAATGTTTCATTTAAAATGTAACATTTAACGTTACTGAAACATGATGCGCCCTCCGCCACCCAGAGAATCCGCCACCAAACCCGTCTTCTGGACGGTATCGATCTCGCGCCTGTTTGACTTGTTTCGCGACATCACTCTTGAGTTCGACGACCAGGCCACGATAGAACCGATACAGCTAGGATTTGAGGATGCCGTTGCCCACATACGCGAACGACTACAAACTGAACGTTGCGATGCCGTGATCTCTGCCGGTTCGAATGCGGCCTATTTGAAAAGCCGTTTGTCTATTCCGGTTGTGATTGCCAAGGCGAGTGGCTTCGATGTCATGCGTGCCCTGGCACGCGCACGCCGCATCACCCCCGATATTGGCCTCATTAACTACCAGGACCCCTTGCCTGAACTGGTGGAGTTTCAGCAGACCTTTGACCTGCCTATCGTGCAGCGTACCTATGTCACGGTTGAAGACGCCCGAGCCCAGATCAACGAGATGAAAGCCACCGGAATCAAAGCGGTGGTGGGTGCTGGCCTGATTACTGATTTAGCCGAAGAGGCAGGTTTAGCTGGAGTGTTTGTTTATTCTGCTGCCTCGATACGGCAGGCGTTTGAAGATGCTCTGGATATTGCGCGCGCAACGCAACTAGAAGTACCACGCGGACGTAACTACCCGGTAGCGGATACTCTACGCGCCAAACATGGCGTGAATGAATTACGTGGTCACTCCGAAAAAATTGAATCACTACGCCAAACAATTAACTTATTTAGTAAGTCGCCTGCACCTGTGCTAATTGAAGGTGAAACAGGTACTGGCAAAGAGCTGGTAGCACAGGCGATACATCGTGAAAGCCTGCGCAAAGGCGCTGGTAATCAACCTTTTGTAGCGGTTAATTGCGGAGCAATCGCAGAATCATTATTGGAATCAGAATTATTTGGATACGACGAGGGAGCATTTACGGGGTCTCGTCGCGGTGGTCATGCGGGCTTATTTGAATCAGCTCATCGTGGCACCTTGTTTCTGGATGAAATTGGAGAAATGCCTCTGCCCTTGCAAACACGCTTGCTACGCGTATTGGAGGAAAAAGAAATTGTGCGCGTCGGTGGAACGCGTCCAATACCTATCGATGTACGCATCATTAGCGCAACGCATTGTCATCTCGAAGAACGCATCGCAACTAATCAATTCCGTGCTGATCTGTTTTATCGCCTGGGGGTATTACGTGTACATCTACCCTCACTGCGCGAACGAAAGGATGACATCATTCCGCTCGCTGAATGGTGGCTAAAAAATGCTCTGGCTGAGTTAGGCGCGCGTGCGGGAGTCAATCTACATGCAGAATTACAAACCTGTGCAAGTTTGCTCTATGCATGGCATTGGCCGGGTAATGTACGCGAGTTACGAAATCTTATGCAGCGCGTCGCTTTGTTTCTATCAGTCGAGCCGCTGCAGGCATTGACACCTTCATTATTGATACGTCTTGCCCCTGAGCTAGCTACTCAAAATTCGCCAGTCACCCATACCGAAACTCTCAGCACAGATAACGATATAAACACCATACTCCATCGCTTTGGTGGCAACCGTGAACAAGCAGCCGCCCATCTGGGCATCAGCCGTACCACCTTGTGGCGACGTATTAAATCTGGCCAGTAATTGTGGCTGGTGCGGATCATAGCCATCTCAGAAGATGACAATAATGACTGACTTTATCTAAAGATTTGACCGTTGAAGCCGAAATACAAACTAATGAATTCTGTTTGTATTAGGTGGAGCACGGCCATGAACCAAAAACATTTTGAAAAGGGATACGCACTGCCCACCCCTGGAAATCGGCCAGGTCAACACGACTGGAAACCCGGATCCGATGTGCAGTCTTTGTGGCGACGATTCGGCTGGACGCCACCCAGCGAGAGCTCGCAATCTAGCAAGAAATCCACTGACGACAAACACCCACCCGTTCACCTGCTTCGCGGCTGAGCGTGCCTAAGCAGGCTGCTTAGTCGTCTTTGCCACCCTCGATACCCAGCTCTTGAATTTTGCGCGTGATGGTGTTGCGACCTATACCCAAACGAACCGCAGCATCATTTTTGCGTCCGTGCGTGTGTTTAAGCGCTGTTTTTATCAAGGCTGATTCAAATTGCTTTCCCAGTGCATCCATCACTTCTGGTTTACCCGCAGAGAGCATTTGAGCAGCTTCTGCTTCTAACATCAGTATCCAGTTAGTCCGTTCGCTAGTGCCACCCACTAATTTAGATAATGGATTTTCGTCGCTAGCCTCAGAAACATGTGCAGATGAACCATTTATCTCAGGTTCCCCTTGCGACTCCGTACCCGATGATGCAGATGGAACAAACACTCCGGCGGTCATCTCAGGAGGTAAATCTTTGATTTCAACTGTCTGACCTGGAGCCATCACGGTAATCCAGTTACACAGATTTTCTAGCTGTCGCACATTACCTGGCAAATCTAACGTAGAGAGAAAATGCATTGCCTGATCTGATAACCGCTTAGCATCAACCCCAAGCTGATGCGCACTTTGATTTAGAAAATAACGCGCCAATAATGGAATATCTTCGCGACGCTCACGCAGGGATGGCAACCGCAAGCGAATTACATTAAGTCGGTGATATAAATCCTCGCGAAACAATCCGTCGCGTACACGTTGCTCTAAATTTTGATGCGTCGCTGCTATCACTCGTACGTTCGCTTTGAGTGATTGATGACCACCTACCCGATAAAAATGACCATCCGAGAGCACACGTAATAAACGCGTTTGCAAATCAAAAGGCATATCGCCTATTTCATCCAAAAACAGTGTGCCGCCTTCGGCTTGTTCAAATCGCCCACGCCGAGTTGCCTGAGCTCCGGTAAATGCCCCGCGCTCATGGCCAAACAATTCGGATTCGAGCAAATCTTTGGGTATGGCTGCCGTGTTAAGCGCAATGAAAGGCTGTGATGCTCGCGGACTGTGTTTATGAAGCGCGCGCGCAACTAGCTCTTTACCAGTGCCTGACTCGCCTGTAATCAGCACGGTGACATTCGATTGCGATAACCTGCCTATAGCGCGAAATACGTCCTGCATCGCGGCGGCTTGTCCCAAAATTTCGGGATTTTCTGATGCTGTTTGTTCGCCCGCAGATTCGCGCAGACTTTCTTCTAATGCTCGTCGTATAAGTTCTACAGCCTTGTCCAGATCAAATGGCTTAGCCAGATATTCAAAGGCACCACCCTGAAAGGCGGCCACAGCAGAATCCAGATCAGAAAATGCCGTCATCACGATCACTGGCAAGCCAGGGAAACGCTCTTTGACTATCTGCAGCAGCTCGAGGCCCGATTCACCGGGCATGCGTATATCAGAAACTAAGACCTGCGGCGTTCCTGAGTCCAGCGCGGTTACAACATCACGAACATTGGAAAAACTGCGGGTAGAGAGGTTTTCTCGTGCCAATGCTTTTTCCAGCACCCAGCGTATCGATTCATCGTCGTCAACTATCCAGATTGGTTTCATGTAAGTCGCCATGCGTCCCGCTTAATCCATCGCCAGCACCATAACAGTGCGCTTACCGCCCTTGTTTGTCCCACTCACACCAAGTGCACAATAAACGCACAGAATCAGGGCAGACCCACAAGAATACGAAAATCCGTGCAACCGGGTCGGCTGTCACATTCAATGACACCGTTATGCTGCTGAACGAAGGTTTGGGCCAGCGTCAGCCCTAGTCCGCTACCCCCGTCCCGACCAGAGACGAGTGGATAAAAAATTCTATCCTTCAGCTCAGCAGGTATACCCGGGCCGTTGTCTATGATATGCAAGTCCAGTGCCAGCCTGTAGCGATGTTTGGCGATGGTAATTGAGCGCGCAATCCGGCTACGAAATGTTAATTCGGCATCGCCCTGCCTGACCCTGCTCGCCAAGGCTTGCGCTGCATTGTGGGCAATATTAAGAACCGCTTGAATCAGTTGCTCTTTATCACCGCGAAACTCTGGCAACGATAAGTCGTAGTCACGCCAGATGGTGAGACCTTGGGGAAACTCCGCCATGATCAAGCTGCGAACCCGCTCGAACACTTCATGGATATTCACATCCCCCACTATCTGAGGTCGCCGATGCGGCGCCAGCAAGCGATCCACCAGCGTTTGTAATCGATCAGACTCTTTGATGATGACTTGGGTGTACTCGCGTAAATCTCGCAGGTCGTGGCTGGGCAGCTCCAACTCGAGTAGCTGTGCTGCGCCACGTATGCCCCCTAGTGGATTCTTGATTTCATGCGCAAGATTTCGGATGAGCTCTTTGTTTGCCTGAGTTTGATCAAGCAAGCGCTCTTCCCTATCCATCTTCATCTGTTGTACGTTTTCGCGTAGCTCTATCAAGACTGGATTATCTGCATCGTCTAGCACGGTAATGATGAGATTTACCTGTAAGGGTGGCCTGCCCAGACGCTCCAGCAGCAAGTCTTCACGCTTCTCGTCAAACTGATGCTGGAGTGCCTGATCGAAAATTAACCCCAGCTTCTCGCCGTTCAGAAACAAGTCGGACAGCCGCTGAAGGTTGAGTACCTTGAATGAATTCTCCAGCAAGCTCTCCGATGCTGCATTGGCGTAGGTTATACGCCCTTGAGTATCCAACAACAATACTGCAGAGGCTAATAAATCCAGTCCGCCTAGTGAGTTCGTCAGCATATACACAGTCATCCAAAAGACGAGGGCCGCAGCGCGGCCCCGGGTACGGCAAAAGTGCGTAGCAGCTATTTTAATTGACTGATCTCACGCCGGAGTGCCTCAATATTTTTCTCTGTCCTCTGAATTTCTTCTTTCATCATGGCAACGCGATCTTGGTATTTCGCATAGTTGCGCTCGCTACCTAATCGTTCAGGCTCGCGATTTTGGAATTCTTTCTTCAATTCAGCCAGCTTACCCTCCTCTGTGCGCACTTCATCGAGCAAGATCTGCATTCTGTCCTGGTCACGACGTTTTTGTACCTGAGATTCAATTTTCGGGAAGGGTGCGCCAGCAGCATCACTTTTAGTCTGATACGGGCTGGTGGAAGACGAAGGTATAGTCGAGATCGATTCTAATTCGAGCTTGCGGCAACCTCGTGTGTCGCCAGTATTACGGTACTCGCGCGTGCCATTGGGATGGCTGCACAGATAAACACCCTGGGCATAGGCTTGTGAGGCGAATGCGCAAAACAGGGCTAAGGTATGGCAAAGAGAGCTTTTCATAGGCAGCACCATGAATCAGTCATTGAAACAACATGATGTTTTTATAGCAGAAAGTCGCCTTAGTTATTTGTCAAATAAACAACAAAATGATTAAAAAAAGGGGCGGTCACACCGCCCCTCAGATCTCGGGATACCTAGCACGATTTATAGCGAATAGTACATGTCGAACTCAATCGGATGAGTCGTCATGCGGAAACGCGTGACTTCCTGCATCTTCAGTTCGATGTATGCATCCAACATGGTGTCGCTAAACACACCGCCACGAGTTAAGAACTCGCGATCTTTGTCCAGATATTCCAGCGCCTGATCCAGCGAAGAACAAACGGTTGGGATCTTTGCGTCTTCTTCTGGCGGCAGATGGTAAAGATCTTTCGATGCAGCCTCACCTGGATGGATCTTGTTTTGTACGCCGTCTAAACCAGCCATTAACAGCGCAGAGAAGCACAGGTAAGGATTGGCTGATGGATCTGGGAAGCGCGTTTCGATGCGGCGACCCTTAGGATTCGGTACATGAGGAATACGAATCGAGGCTGAACGATTACGTGAGGAGTAAGCCAGTTTGACTGGTGCCTCAAACCCTGGAACCAAACGCTTGTAGGAGTTAGTACCTGGGTTAGTAATTGCATTTAAAGCACGTGCGTGCTTGATGATGCCGCCGATGTAGTACAACGCAAAATCCGACAAACCAGCATAGCCATCACCAGCGAACAAATTCTTGCCATCTTTCCAGACGGATTGGTGAACGTGCATACCTGAACCATTGTCACCAACAACAGGCTTAGGCATAAAGGTCGCTGTTTTACCGTAGGTATGTGCGACGTTAAACACGACGTATTTCAATACCTGAGTCCAGTCAGCGCGCTGCACCAGAGTAGAGAATCGGGTGCCGATTTCGTTTTGACCAGCGCCAGCAACTTCGTGGTGATGCACTTCAACCGGAATGCCTAACGACTCCAGAATCAGACACATTTCCGAACGCATATCCTGGAAGCTATCGACTGGAGGCACTGGGAAGTAACCGCCTTTGACGGTCGGACGATGGCCGCTGTTACCGCCTTCGATTTTCGAGCCTGTGCTCCATGAAGCTTCTTCTGAATCAATCTTCACGAAGCAGCCAGACATATCGATACCCCAGCGTACGCTGTCAAAAATAAAGAACTCAGGCTCGGGACCAAAGTAGGCTGTGTCACCCATACCGGAAGATTTTAGATACGCCTCAGCACGCTTGGCGATAGAACGTGGATCACGATCGTAGCCTTTGCCGTCGCCCGGTTCGATCACGTCGCACTGCATAAACAATGTAGTCTCTTCCATGAACGGATCGAGCGATGCAGTATTGGCGTCGGGCATGAGCAACATATCGGATGCCTCAATACCCTTCCAGCCAGCGATGGACGAACCATCAAATGCATGACCGGACTCAAATTTGTCCATGTCAAAATGCGAAACTGGCACGGTGACGTGCTGCTCTTTACCTTTGGTGTCCGCAAAACGAAAATCAACAAACTTGACCTCGTTCTCTTTCACCATCTTCAATACATCTGCAGCCGTCTTTGACATGCGAATCTCCTAAAAATGTTTCTTGTAACTTGGGTAATAAAAGCGTGGGCCGATCAGTTGCCAACTTGATAGCAAGCTAGAGATGTAGAAATGCGACCGGATCTCGAGGCGGGATGATAGCAGGTTCCATGCCATTAACAATGGCTACTGGCACAATCCTGAGCCTATCGAAAAGGTTGGAATTTCCCCTATAAAACCAATGGCTTTTGACCATTTACAAATTTACCGAACATAAAATTTAGCATCCGTTACGCCTAACAAAAGCACCATTAAAGTGCGCTTTTGAAATTAAGCACTATTATGGTGCATTCCCAAGGTGCAGTAACCACTCAGGTGCGTCAAACTTAAGCTTATTTCTGGGGTATAAAGCCCGCCCTGGCATGGCGTGCTCGCGCAGTTGCCCATCTCACGCAGTGCTATGAACCTCTGCACTCTGCTGCAACCAAAGAATTCGTTTGCGCACAAAATTAATGTGGCTGCGAAGATCGTACAACTCTTCTGCAAATGACAATGGAATAGTGAGTTGGTTTACGCGCTGTTCGATCTCACCCAATCGTTTAAGTTGGTAATCACAAATAGCACGCTTGCCCGCCCCGCTTGCCTCCTCCACCGCTTGCTCGACACTGCGCAATTGACCATACCATCGGTAGATACGTGAGCGTACCTTCCAGACGTACAAGGGTGGTACCACTCGGGATAAAGGTAAAAGAAGTGCCCCCAACGCCACCATGACCAACCACATACGATCAAAAAAATTCGCTAACCAAAAAGGGAGATAACGGTTCAATAGCGGTGGCCCTTGTTTAAAAAATTTATCAGCCGAGGCCGCTACACGAATCTCGGTGTAGTCAGCATTTGGAAAATCACCGCGCCGCTGAAACCAACCCGGCCCGCCATGAATTTCAGCGGCTGCTTGAACGAATAAATCTATCAGCGCGGGGTGCAAATCCTCGCGTGCAACCAAAGTAGCCGTCGGCGCTATTAATTGAAGATCACGAGAGGGCTGATTACGGGCTAAATTAATAATTCCTTTGGGAAGACTCACTGCAGAAAGAAAAGGGAACCGTCGGGAATAGGCTTCCGATTGCGAGAAATTGAAAAGACGTATACCAGGTGTTTGCAGCAGCATTTGTATCAACAGTCCCTCTGCCGCCGAACTGAACACCATGCCATCGATTTTGCCCGCTAATAAGGCGACTGTTGCAGGAGTGTTTTCCATATCAGTTAATAACAGACGCTTGGGATCTATCCCGTTGGCACTCAATAATTTTCCGAATAGCTGAGGAACTCCCGTACCCGGTGGGCCAACATTAATTTTCAATGAGCGAAATTGCTGGAGATGATCAAGTCGGTTATCAGATCGATAAAACAGCCAGACAGGCTCGACAAATAAACTACCCAATGACACTAAACCAATTTTTTCTGCTTGAACCAAATCGGTTGAACCACTTTGTACAAAGGCAATATCAATACCCGAATCAGGATTTTTTAAACGCTCGAGATTTTCTAATGAACCCTCAGATGGGATTACTTTAACCTCTATACCCTCTCTGGCTAACAGAGTCGCGTAGCGCTTTGCCAGATTTTCATACGCACTGTTTTCCTGTCCCGCAGAAATAGTTACTTGCTTTGGAGGTGATGGATCAATGATTCGATAGGCAATCACGCCTGCCATGATCACCAATAAAAGAGGCGGACCAAATGTAATGCTCAGGTCACGCAAAGACAGTGTGGTGAATCGAAAAAATTTTGGCATAGTTCCATAAAAACGTAAGATTTTCAGAACCATGCCAAATTATGAAAAGATATGCAAGCCGTACTACGTACTACGTCGTATCCCTTTAGCAATCATCGTTGGTGAAGTTAAGCATGAAGCAAGGAATTACTACAGATCTGTGTGGTTAGTCTTCGTCAAGAAAAAATGATAACTGTGTAGCAGAATTTCGATTGTGTTGAGACAGAAAGCTGGTAGCCAATCCAAACCACGCCTCATTAGGCATTACCCGCTCTGCTAATTTAACCAATTCTTCTTCTCGATTTAAGCGCTGATAAAAATTTAAACAACACTGCTCTAGCGAAGTACATAATTCTTCTATCATTGCAGCCCCGTTTGTTATAACAAGCTGCAACCTCTGCTGTAATGATTTGACTAAGGCGATACTGGCTTTGTTTAATTTTTCCAATTCATCGAGTAAGCCATCTGCTTCATGAGTACATTTTCGTAAAACAGGAATTAAAAATATGGCTATACGGCGCTGTTGACAATAATTTTCAAACTGTGAAATTCTTTTAACCAATTGCTCAGTATCGATACCCCCTGCAGATCGAATATGTCGAATACTATTTCGTATGTAGTGCTGAAGCGAAGAAAACGTCCAGCGCACTTTTTTTTGCTCAAGTTCTAATGCGACTATTGAATAAGTGGCTGTAAGCATGTGTTACCTCCGAAAAACTAACAAAATCTCCCGCGCGACCGAAGCCCACATGAAAACTGGTTTAATCTAGGAATTGCGGCTAAGCCGCTCAGGCACATGTAGTGTAAATACCAAGCCCGCTGTCCCGATTGACTTCACGCAAAAACGGAACTCGTTTTTAGGTAATAGCCGCTTAAAGGTGTGCTAAGCCAGTCGCTATACGCAGCAACTGGAACCGAGCAACCGCGAGTCGGGAGGGTTAGCTGACTTTAATGGCATGCTCACGGGTAGAGTGAAACGTCACGCCTGGCCAGCGCTCTTGAGTGAGCTTGAGGTTTACGCCTGAACTGGCCAAATAAGCCAGATTTCCTGCGGCGTCATGAGCCAGATTGCCACCTGCAGATGATTTTTCAAATTCTGCAAGCATGCGTTTATCGTCGCAGGAAATCCAACGCGCGCTGTTGATGCTGGTACCCTCGAATACAGCATCGACACCATATTCATTCATTAAACGGCTAGCGACTACTTCAAACTGCAGCACACCGACCGCACCTAAAATTAATTCACCGCCATGTGCCGGTTTAAAAACCTGAACAGCACCCTCTTCACCCAATTGCTGCAAACCTTTGTGAGTGGATTACGAATTCGAACTGATCGAAAAAAATCGGGTGCAAAATAAGGAATACCTGTGAACTGCAATGGTTCACCTTCGGAAAAACTATCCCCGATTTGCATGTTGCCGTGGTTCGGCAAACCAATAATATCGCCGGCATAGGCTTCTTCAACCTGCTCTCTCGACGACGCCATGAAAGTCACTACAGAAGACACTTTGATTTCTCTATCCAGACGCAAATGCTTAATTTTCATCCCGCGCTCAAAATGGCCCGAGCAAACGCGCAGAAAAGCAATCCGGTCGCGGTGTGCGGGATCCATGTTTGCCTGAATCTTAAAAACAAAACCCGAGAACGACGGCTCATCAGGGTAAACCTCGCGCAGCGTGGCATCGCGGCCTTTGGGTGGCTGCGCCCAATCAAGCAAGGCATTCAAAATTTCACGCACGCCAAAATTATTAATTGCCGAGCCAAAAAATACAGGCGTCTGCTTCCCGCTTAGAAACGCCTCAAGATTAAACGGATGCGAAGCTCCATGCACCAGCTCAACTTCCATTTTTAATTGTTCGATTTCCATTGGAAACATTTGCGCAAGCCGCGGATTATCTAAGCCTTTGACTATCTCAAACTCTTGATCTGCTTTTTCACTACCGGGCGCAAACAACATAATTTCATCGCGCATCAAGTGGTAGACACCACGAAATGATTTTCCCATGCCTATAGGCCAAGTCACTGGTGCGCACTGAATTCCAAGTACCGACTCTAACTCGTCAAGTAACTCCAGCGGATCACGCGTCTCGCGATCCATCTTGTTCATGAACGTGATAATCGGGGTATTACGCATGCGGCAGACATTTAACAACTTGATCGTTTGCGCTTCTACGCCTTTGGCCGCGTCTATAACCATTAATGCAGAGTCAACTGCTGTGAGCACGCGATAGGTGTCTTCAGAAAAATCTTGGTGTCCTGGCGTATCGAGCAGATTGACGACATGATCTCGGTACTCAAACTGCATAACCGAGCTAGCGACAGAGATACCCCGCTGTTTTTCGATTTCCATCCAGTCAGAGGTCGCGTGTCTACCGCTTTTACGGGCCTTCACTGTACCTGCGAGTTGAATAGCACCTGAAAAAAGCAAAAGCTTTTCTGTCAGAGTGGTTTTGCCTGCATCCGGGTGAGAAATAATGCCGAAGGTACGTCGGCGCGCTACCTCGAGAGCGGTTTTTTCACGGGATACTGGAGCCGGCGCAGACACGCCCTTGCCCTGTTGCTCATCGCGCTGCTGAAGATTGACTAAGTCCGTCATTGCATTCCGTAAAAAAGTTCAAGAGTCTAGCTATTTTGGCTAGCTAAAGGAAGTACTGATTAATTAAAACGAGGCGTTTCGGAGGTAATTGTCATCAGCTTACTCCTAGATTCAGGTTGCCCCATATCGCACAACTGGCCTGACTTGCCATCCAAGTATCTGTGATTGGCTATCTTCACAAATCTGCTGCTCGTCGCATTTTGCCAAAAAGGCACGACACCAAATGCCTGTCTCGCGAGCACGATCAAGCAATAGCTGCAGAAAGCTTCGCCCAGTTCCAATTGGCGCCCCCCAGTTCAGTCAGTATGAACGATACAAGTCATTGCTGAAAACTGCATAGCCTTACAGTACAAGCCATCAACCCAACTACTCCAGTGCATTTAGGAGGTGCCATTACTATGTCCAACTTCAGTATGGTTCGAATTGAGTCTGCCTCAACTGTGTCTATCTACCCAAACTACATACCCGATTTCGTAACCCAAGCTCTGGATACGCTCTATGGCAACCTGCACGCATCTCTAGCCACACTTAAATTGCACAGCCTTGGTGACGCCAGCACCTACGTTAAATGGCGCAGTCCTGAGCTACAGCCAGAATCTATTTTTCTTTTTCGAAAAGCTGGACAGACTATCCGAGTCATTAACGAAGGGATGCGTTTAAGCAGGGAAGCAATTGACGATTTTTGCGAGTACATGTTCAGCCATGAGAACGATATTACACAAATAGATTTTCATGCCGTTACTCCACCACAAGAGCAGTTATCCAGACCTCATCTGAGCTGGCCGTGTACTGAAGATATAGTCGTAACATTACCGACAACCGAATTGGCTTATGTGAACCAACTTGGAAAATCTACTCGAAAATCCATAAAAAAATCGCTCACCCGTGCACAGCGTTTACTACCTAATTTCAGCCATAGTGTTTATGCCGGAAGTTGCGTGAATGAAGACCTGATACGGGAAGTGGTGCGATTCAATCATTCGCGCATGGCAGTAAAAGAAAAATCATCCGCACTCAATGGTCAGGCAACAAATGAGCTGGTTACACTTATGCGCACTCATGGCATGGTAGGTTTAGTAGCCTCTGATCAAGGTCTGGCTGCGGGCACACTCGCTTGTCGTTTTGGTGATGATATTTTTTCTATTATCACCGCTCATGATCCTAGATATGACCCATTTGGCTTAGGCACACTGAGTCGGCATTTAATGATTTTGCATTGCATACAGTTAGGTGCAAAGCGTTTTCATTTATTAGGCGGCAATATGAGCAGTAAGCGTTCTGCTTTGGGTATGCGCGAAATATTAAATCACCTCACAATTTACCGAACACCCATCGATATGCTGCGCCATCCCTTAGCTACCTTACAGCTAGCCTTTAATGCTGCCAAGTACCAATTACATCGTTGGCTAGAGGATCAATCAGCGCAAGCCGAACGCACAACCATAGCGCGCGTAATCAATACACTACGACTGTCGGCAAGAGCCATACGGCGCTGGCTCAGCCCCCGCTCATCTAGCTTGAATTAGTAGGTCCCGATGCCACTAACAAACTGCATTTCAATTTCTCTACCAGCAGCGTGTCTGTGCTGCCACGCCACCAGCGCAAGGCCATGGGTTTTTGCCTTGAATGTCCTACGATGACCAGCTCAACTTTAAGCCCATGGGCTAACTCCTCGATGACGCTAACGGGTTCGCCTATCTCAAGATGAGGAATAACATTCAAACCTGCATTGGCCAGCATGGCAGCTCCAGCCTCAAGTTCTTTAGCCATTTTTTCTTTTTCTACAGTCAGCCCCTCCTCCACGCTGAGCACCGCAGCTGCAGCAAACTCGCCAACGAGCAGATAGGGCGGTGGACTTACTACGGCCAATAAATGTATAGCCGCTCCTTGGGCTGGCGTCATACGTAGACATTCTTGAAGCGCCACTCGACTTTCAGGCGTTCCGTTGTATGCCACCAATATGGTCTGATACATGCGCTCCTCCGTAAAAATACTCCAACAGGGCATTTAGTTGGACTTCCAACGACGGCCCAACGCTACACCAAGATAAGAGAAACGGCAACGCAGATCATGAATCGCATTCACCGTGGATAGATTTGTGGATAAGTAGCGAAAGATTGCTTAAGTGACTGATTTTTATTGATTATCTGAACTTGATCCAACGCAGTGGCCAGAAATCATCAGAAAAAAACCCGACTATGCGTGAGCTAGCCGGGTTAAATCCATCCTTATTGAAGGCTGGAGGAGACAAATTCAACTTTATCAATCCTCTTTAGCCGTGTCTGCTTTCTGTTTGTGATGCCAGATATAAATTTTGCTTATGGTTTCTTTGAGGAAGTTTTTAAAAATACGATAGTAACTACATAAATTGTAGGGTGTGTTTGACTTCAATTTTCATCAAAAAAAACCCGCCATGCTTGCACATGACGGGTTTCTGTCTCCTCTCGCTCTTCTGGCGATAGATTATTTAATTTCTACAGATGAATTTTGCATTCGAAAAACGAGAAAGTCATCATGCGATGCAACATGTGAGGCAAATAAAAAGGGGCTAACTCGATGAAGAGTTTAGCCCCTGGTCGAACATCTGTACTGCATAATCGTCAAATCAGTACAGAAACTGCGTTTTTTTACCTACTAACAACTTAAATATCGTCGTCAATTTTTCTAGGCTTTCCATCAACCTCGCTAATGCGTATGCGTTTGCGACGATCACCCATCAATTCACGCAGTTCACGAATACTTAAATCAGTTACTTCATGCATACGAATAAGCAGTGAAGCGCCAACTGGCAAAGTGCGATGCCGGATTTTACTTATCACCGGCGGACGCACTTCCAGTGCACGCGACAAAGCAGCATCATTTTTTAGATTCAGCTTCTGGATTAACGCATCCAGCAAACGATTCGGATCGTAGCCATCCTGCGATACCAGAGGATGTTTGTCCATGGCGGTTCTCCCCTTGGGATTTTTATTAGGTAACAAAGGGCCAAATACGGCCGAATTGCCAACGAGCAATTACTCGAATGTTAATTTATATGTCATCGGTGCAACATTTTCAAGAGTTTGATTAAAAATAAACTGTTAAT